>DATFJD010000466.1:0-5649 GCA_035269475.1 Halalkalibaculum sp. | reverse complement strand
ATAGGTGGCAACCTTTGGGCTTGGTATCAGTATCCGTTCTTCACCTTTAAAGGGCGTTTCTTCCCCGCCATTGAAAAAATAGGTGACGTGGGGATATTTTTCAGTTTCCGCAATTCTCAGCTGCTTCAGATGTTTCCCGCTGATATATTCTCCGAGGGTGTTGCTGATATCGGCCGGCGGGAAGGCCACTCGCACGTAATCGAAAGATTCGTCATAGGAAGTAAAGGTGCTATAGTGAAGGTCCAGCTCCTCGGTATCAAATTCATCGAAGCCTTCCTCACAAAGGGCTCGGGTAATCTGACGGGCCCGGTCGCCCCTGATATTATAAAATATGACCGTATCGCCCTTTTGGATCCTGGACTCCTCTGTTTGATCTATGAGCTTCGGCTTGATGAACTCATCGGTCACCTTATTATCATAGGTGGCTTTAAAGGCTTCTTCCGCTGTGTCATAAACCTCGCCTTTCCCGTGAACAAGCAGGTCATAGGCTTTCCGGGTACGCTCCCAGCGGTTGTCCCGGTCCATGGCATAATAGCGCCAGACAATGGATGCGAGCCTGCCAACCCCGATTTCTTCGGCCTTATTGTTAAATTCTTTTGCGTATTCAATGCCGCCCATAGGGGAGGTATCGCGTCCGTCGGTGAAGGCGTGAATATAGGCGTTATCTATGCCTTCCTTCTGAACCAGCTTCAATAGGGCGAACAGGTGATTGTTATGGCTGTGCACCCCGCCGTCGGAAAAGAGTCCCATAATGTGGACCTTGCCTTTCCTTTTGGCATGCTGCATGGCATCCAGCAGAACTTCGTTTTCGAAGAACGATCCGTCTTTAATGGATTTGTTTATCCTGGAAAGCTCCTGCCATACAATTCTGCCGGCGCCGATATTGAGGTGGCCGACTTCCGAATTTCCAAACTGTCCTTCCGGCAGGCCTACATCTTCGCCGCTGGCAGATAGTTTGGAGTGGGGATAGGTGTTGAAAAGATGGTCAATGAACGGCTTGTCGGCCTTGTCGATGGCGCTGACATCGGGATTCCTGGCTAATCCGTAACCGTCTAATATGACCAGAAGTGCTTTGGAATAAGAATCAGCCAAGATGGGAGATGCAGATTATAGATTGTTTATATGCTTTGACATCTGTGATTTCTTCCGTGCGGCCTTATTCTCATGCAGTATTCCTTTGGCTGACATCTTATCGACATAGGAGGTGGCTTCTTTGTAAAGCTCCTGTGCTTTCTCCTTTTCGGTTTCTTCCATCACATTGGTGATCAGTGTTCTCATTTTTGAGCGCTGGGTTCTATTTCGCTCACGCCGCTTCTTATTTTGACGTACACGCTTTTTTGCTGATTTATGTTGAGGCATAAAATTCTTGTGTTAGCTTATCGATTCTTCAGATTAATTTGTATACTAGCCTGCTGTCGCAGAAAGACTCCAAAGTTAAAAGTTCTGAAATCATAATACAAGAAATCATTGAAAAATTAACTAAATAAAAGTAATTTAAGAGACTTTCCATCATGATCATTGTAATTGATGGGCCGGCCGGTGCGGGTAAAAGTACAACCGCCAGGGCCGTAGCCAAAAAACTCGGTATCCAATATCTTGATTCCGGAGCACTTTACCGGGCGCTAACCGTTATCTATCTGGAGTCGGGGCAAGATGCTGAAACGTTCTTTAAGAAACTGAAAGAGCAGGATATCACCTTTAAATACAGCAATGAACGTTTTCGTGTATGGCTGAATGAAAAGGATATCACTGACAAGCTGCGGTCAACGGAGGTTGCAAACCATGTAAGCACCGTTGCTTCCCTGCTGAAGTCGCGTAAGCATGTTAACGAACTGATGCGCGAGGCGGTAGAGCACGATACTTATATAGCGGAAGGCAGGGACCTCGGTACCGCGGTATTTCCGGATGCCGATTTGAAATTTTTTATGAAAGCCGATGTCAATGAACGTGCACGGCGCAGGTATGATGAAATGGTCGAAGCCGGCATCGAGACATCGCTGAAGGAAGTGAAACAAAACATACTCGAACGCGACTATAAAGATTCACAGCGAAAGGCCGATCCGCTGAAGCAGGCGGATGACGCCATTATGGTCGATACAACGAATTTAGATTTCGAACAACAGGTAGCTCAAATTTGTTCGGCTATTACCGATAAATTGGAACTGCCTCTTAAACAATAACACTAACTCTAATCCCATATTCATAAGAGTTATGAATGTGCGGCAATTTTAATTAAAACATAATGACAGAAGAACTGAAAGAAGAACAAAAGAAAGCAGAAGATCAGGACGTAGAAAATTCTCCCTCCGAAACCGAAGAAGAAGTACAGGTAGCTGAAGGTGAAGCCGATGCGGATGCTGACGCCGAAGCCACAGCTGAAAACGAAGAAACCAAAGAAACGGAAGCTGCTGAAGAGGAAGAGTCAGCCGAAGAAGAAGTGAAGGTAGAAGAGATCCCTTCCTTTACCGGTGAACTCGATGAAGGACAGGATGTGTATACCTATGACCAGCTGGAAGCTGCTTCAGAAGATTATAGCGACGATGAATTCCACGAGCTGGCTTCCATGTATGAAGACACGCTCAATGAAATTGAAGAGAAAGAGATTGTTACCGGAAGGGTAGTATCCGTTGATGAGAATTATGTAACGGTTGATATCGGCTTTAAGTCGGAAGGAATGGTGCAAACCAATGAATTCCCTGACGAGGTTGTGGAAAACCTGCAGCCCGGCGATGAAGTGGACGTATTTCTTGATAAAGTAGAAGACCAGGACGGACAGCTTATTCTGTCTCGCAGAAAAGCAGATATACTGCATGCCTGGGAGACTATTGAAGAATCCTCCGAAACCGGCAAAGTACTTGAAGGTTATATCAAGCGGCGTATCAAAGGCGGTATGGTTGTTGATATCATGGGTATTGATGCCTTCCTTCCCGGATCACAAATTGACGTCAGGCCCGTACGCGACTTCGACGCCTATGTGGGCAAAACCATGGAGTTCCAGGTTGTCAAGCTCAACATGCAGGCAGAAAACGTTGTTGTTTCACACCGTGCGCTTATTGAGTCTGACCTTGAAGAGCAGCGTCAGGAAATCCTTGAAACTATTGAAGAAGGACAGGTTCTTGAAGGAATCGTTAAAAACATCACCGACTTCGGTGTATTCATCGATCTTGGCGGTGTTGACGGACTGCTTCACATTACCGACCTCTCATGGGGCCGTGTGGAACATCCCGATGAGATCGTTTCCCTTGACCAGAACCTGAACGTTGCCGTTATCGACTTTGATGAAGAGTCAAAACGCGTATCGCTCGGCCTGAAACAGCTTCAGCCGCATCCGTGGGATGATATGGATCTGAAATATCCTGAAGGCATGAAAGTTCAGGGCCGCGTAGTATCCATCGCCGATTACGGAGCATTTATCGAGCTGGAGAAAGGCGTTGAAGGCCTTATCCACATCAGTGAGATGTCATGGACGCAGCACATCAAGCATCCATCGCAGCTTGTTGACAAGAACGACATCATCGAATGCGTGGTACTGAATGTTAACCAACCCGAGAAGAAAATTTCTCTGGGTGTCAAGCAGCTTGAAAACGATCCCTGGGAAGAAATCGACAAGCGATATCCTGTTGGATCCAAGCACAAAGGCACCGTTCGCAACCTTACCAACTTCGGTGTGTTTGTTGAACTCGAGCCCGGCATTGACGGCCTGATTCACATTTCAGACCTCAGCTGGACCGAGAAGATCAACCATCCGAATGAAATCATTGATAAGGATGAAGAGATCGAAGTGGTTATTCTTGCCATCGACTTTGAGAACCGACGTATCACGCTTGGCCACAAGCAGATTGAAGAAAACCCGTGGGAGTCTTTCTCCGAAGAGTACGGACTGACTTCAGAAGTAGAAGGCGAAGTGTACAAAACCACCGACAAGGGGGTATTTGTCAAGCTTCCGCATGAAATGGAAGGATTTATTCCTGCCAGCAAGACCGAAGCGGAAGGTGAGCCGGCTGATAACTTTGAAGAAGGTGACAAAGTTAAAGCCTATGTCATCGAACTTGACGAGTCTAATAAGAACATTACACTCAGTCAGAATGAGAACGATGCCAAGAAAGCCAAATCCAAAACTTCTGAAAAAGAGAAGCCGACAAGAGGCGGTGGAGAACCTGCACAGACAGGTACACCTACTTTAGGTGAGATGTCCGGATTGGCTGACCTTAAGAAAGAGATGGAAGCCAAAGAGAAAGAGGAAGCCATCAAAAAGGTCAAGGAAGCTCAGAAGAAGGCTGAGGAAGAAGAAAAAAAGAAAAGCGAAGACGAAGGGGAGGAGGAGTAATCCCGTAACCTTTCGCAGAACGCTTATTACATTTATTTAAGGCTCAGGATTAATTTCCTGGGCCTTTTTTATTTTCAGGATGGAAAGGCTGTTACACGGAGTTACACAGAGGAGCGCGGAGTTACCCAAAGAAAACTCTGTGAACCTTAGTTTTGCTCTGTGTAACTCAGTGTAATAACTATGGAAAGATTGAGAATGGCTTACTTTTCCTTATAGAAATAGACCAGCTTTTTCTTGGGATGCTTGCTGCTTTTAACTTCCTCGCCCTGCTCCCGGTTATAGCTGTAAATAACATTTCTCATGGAATTGAGCTCGGAATCGTCTCCGAATGTCACCTCAATAGCTTTGCCGCCGGGCTTGAGCTTTTTCACGGCTTCGAGAAGAGGCTTATATTTTGAAGAGCTTTTCTTGCTGATTTTAATATCCGTTCTGGAGACGAAGTTTATATTCATAATAGAAAATATCCGTTTCTTTTATTCTAAATAACTAAGCCTCAATCAAATTTTCAAATTATAAATTTTAAAACCCGTCTGCTTAAAACAAGATCACACCTATACTGCTTCACAGAGACACACAACTTGAATCCTGCATCCTGCAACGTGCATCCTGAATCCTGAACCAGTGCTACAGCTTTACCCAAACTGGAATGTAAGTTAAAAAGCAAATAGTATCCGGACCGTAATCACCTATAAAGGCATTGATTAGGGAACCTGCACAGTCGACATAATCTTTTCAATCAAATCTTCTGAAGTGATATTTTCGGCTTCCGCTTCAAAGGTCGGGATAATTCGGTGGCGAAGCACATCCATGGCGATGGTGCGGACGTCTTCGGGGGTGACATAGGCGCGGTGCTCCATGTACGCGTGTGCCCGGGCCGCCAGGTTCAGGTTGATCGAGGCGCGCGGTGAAGCACCGAAATTGATAAGTTCCGTAAGGTCATCGAGATTTTGCTTTTTGGGATCACGCGTGGCAAAGACAAGGTCAATGATATACTGCTCAACCTTCTCATCCATGTAGATTTCATTAACCACTTTTCGCGCATCGAGTACTTTCTGAGGTGAAATTACCGGTTCAAGCTGTTTCGGCTTGCCGGTTTTGGCCATGCGCCGCATGATCTCCAGCTCTTCGCTTTCGGTGGGATAGTCAATATTGATCTTCATCATAAAACGGTCGACCTGTGCCTCGGGCAGGGGGTAGGTTCCTTCCTGTTCCACCGGGTTCTGGGTGGCGAGTACCAGGAAGGGTTCATCCAGCGGGAAGGTGGTCTCACCTATGGTCACCTGCAGCTCCTGCATGGCTTCGAGCAGGGCACTCTGCACTTT
>DATFJD010000465.1:0-4515 GCA_035269475.1 Halalkalibaculum sp. | reverse complement strand
AACGGACGTGCCGGCTCAATTTATCAATGAGATTGGACTCGAGAAGCTGATGTTTGAAGCAGCCGACCCCGAAGTCTTTGCCTGGTACATCAAAAACTACGGCCCGGAAGTCAACATGTTCGTGGATAACAGCCAGATTGTGCAGCTGGAAACGCTGCGCCGCGGCATCTGGGGAACCAAGAGCCTTTGGGGGAGAGTGCTGACCTATAAAGGCTAGCTTAGTACATATAAATTGAAATAGTTACACCAACCCTCCAAGGGTTTCAACCCTTGGAGGGTTGCTTTTATTTACTGCAGAAACCCGGCTGATTATTTTACATTACCCCCAATTTAAATTCGCAATATTTCAAGAATCTTTTATTTTAAGATAAAATAGTATTAATACTTTATATTTATGGACCCATCCGGCTCTGGATCAGACCCCGATAAAAAATGGACGCGGACGCTGCTTATCATGGTGTCCGGCTTTTTGCTATTTGAAACCCTCACCGGCTTATCGATTTACTTATTGCCTTTCAGTATCGGCAACCAGTTTATCGTACTCATACACACGCTGATCGGTGTGATATTCTGCATTCCCTATATCATATACCAGGTGCAACACTGGCTCAGATATCGCAAACGACCACTAAATGAAATTAAGCTTACCGGCTATGTCTCCATGATCGTTGCCGTAGCAGCATTGCTATCGGGTATCATATTGACCTGGCAGGCCTTGTTCTCGCCGGGCATCAGCTATTTCTGGAACAAAATCCATATCCTTTCGACATTTGTACTGCTGGCTTCCCTTGTACCTCACATCGCACTGATAATGTGGCGTGATTACCGGGCAAGAAATAATGATCAGATGAAAGAGAGGTTGGAAGCTGAGAAAAAATACGGCGTTAACACCTTAATGGCAGTCTTGGCGCAATTTACTTTGGTGCTGCTTTTCATTTATGCCTTCGAGCCCACTCCGGTAAACAATAAACTTCCGGCCGACTACCATCACCTTGATGAAAAAGGTGACCGGCCTTTCGCACCCAGCCTGGCTACGACTGCCGACGGCGAGGGCATTGACGACATCTTGCTGGGCGGATCGGAATCATGCAGCAGTTCGGGCTGTCACGAACAGATTGGCAAGGAGTGGGAAGCCAGTGCTCATCGCTACTCGGCAATGGATCCCGCCTTCAGGGCAGTGCAAAATGCCATGGGCGAACAGAAAGGGCCCATGTCCACGCGGTACTGCGGGGGATGTCACGACCCGATCTCACTCTTTTCGGGAACCAAGAACTTATTCAGTGACAGCCTTACGAATAAGACCGGACTGGATGAAGGCGTTTCCTGTGTTTCCTGCCATGCTATTCAGCAGGCAGATGTTTCGGGCAACGCCGAATATGTGATCGCACCGCCGGAACGTTATATTTTTGAACTGAAAGATGGCAATACGGCGAAATTAATCAGCGATTTTCTGATCCGCGCCTATCCCAAGAAGCATATTGAAACCTTTCAGCGGCCATTGTTTAAAACACCCGAATTCTGTGCAACCTGCCATAAACAGTTTATTGATGAGGAGGTTAATAATGTAGGCTGGGTACAGTTACAGAACCAGTATGACAACTGGAGAAAAAGCCGGTGGAATCACCCGAAAGAGCCGATGAAAACCGTGGAGTGCCGGGAATGTCATATGCCCCTGGTTGACTCTTTTGATCCGGCTAAAGGAGACCCGCTTGATTATAACCGGTCGAAGGACGACGGTAAACACCGCAGCCATCGATTCCTGGGTGCCAACCAGATGGTCCCTACCCTGCTGGATCTGCCGGGAGCAGAAAAACACGTAAAACTGGTGGAAGAATGGCTGCGGGGAGAAATTGAAATTCCGGAAATTGCAGACAAATGGAAACCCGGACAGGCCATTCCAATCAAGCTGGTGGCTCCCGCAGAAATTGAGAGCGGAAGCAGTCTGAATATGAGTGTGGTGATAACCAACAACAAAACCGGGCACAATTTTCCCACCGGCCCCCTGGATATTATTCAGGCCTGGCTGGAAATTGTAGTAACCGACCAGGATGGCAATGAAGTGTACGCCTCCGGCACGCTGGATGACCGGCACTTTATAAAACCGGGAGCGTTTGTTTTTAAGGCAGAACCGGTCGACCAGTACAATAACATTATTGACCGGCATAATCTATGGGAAATGGTAGGCGTCAGGTATAGCCGCGCATTATATCCGGGACATTCCGATAACGCCTACTATGAAATTCCTATTCCCGATTCGCTCGGTGGGCAGAAAAAGGTAGCTATGAACATACCTTCCGAGAAACTGGCCCAAGCCGAATCGTCTACCGTCTTGACTATTTCTGCCCGGCTACAGTATCGGAAAATTAACCAGTACCTGATGAACGCGGTATTTGGAAATGTATACGATGATCCCACCGCGCACATTACCACTCTTTCCGAAGATCAAAAAGTGATAAAGGTAATCCCAAAACTGTCATCAAGGTAAACGTTTATGCCTCGAAGGAAGAAAAAAATACTCATCGCCTCATTGTTGATGACTACGACCTTTATCGCTGCAGTATGGGGCCTATGGAGTGAAGAGGAAAATGACAGATATATACCGGGGGAGCGTGTCAAAGGATTGACTTCTAAACTTGAGCGTGGTATTCCGGATAATTATAGTCCTGTTACTTTTAAGGATGTAACACAAACAGCGGGTATTAGCTTTAGACATTTTAACCGGGCCCGCACTTCCCAGCTGCCAGAAGATATGGGGTCGGGGGCAGCCTGGATAGACTATAATAATGACGGATGGGATGATCTATTTATTCTTAATTTTTCGTCATCCTTGAAGGAAAAAGCTGACTCTTCAGCAGTTTTAAAAAATAAAAGCGCCTTATACAAAAATAATGGCGACGGTACCTTTACAGATGTGAGCAGTCAATCGGGATTGGATATTTCAGCCCGTGCGATGGGTGTCGCAGCCGGCGATTACGATAATGACGGCCTGCAGGATCTATTTATCTCAACTTATGGCGAGAACATGCTGTTTAAAAATACGGGTGACGGAAAATTTGAAGAGGTGTCCAACAGCTCAGGCATCAATGGCGCTGAGGGTTTTTGGGCCGGGGCATCCTGGTCGGACTTTGACCGAGATGGAGATTTAGACCTGTATGTTACCGGCTATGTTAAGTACATCGATTTCGGGCTTACAAATGAAGACCTTGCTGCTGAAGAACCACCGAGCATTAACCCATCCTCTTTCAGGCCTGAAAGAAATCTCTTATACAAAAATAATGGGGATGGTACCTTCACGGAATCAGCAAAAGAAGCGGGAGTTATTAACGAATCCGGAAGGAGCCTCTCTGCCAGCTGGGTTGATGTAAACAATGATCTCTGGCCCGATTTATACGTAGCTAATGATGTATCTGATAACGTACTATATATTAACAGGCAGGACGGTACGTTTGAAGATTTTAGTCACAGTGCTCATGTAGCAGATTACCGGGGCGCAATGGGCATTGCTACCGGCGACTGGGATACTGATGGAGATATGGACTTATTCGTAACGCACTGGATTGCCCAGGAAAATGCTCTCTATACCAATCGATGGATAGATACTCTTCAGAGCAGGAATCGCGGTAAGCTTCAGTTTAAAGACGACTCAGCTATCCATGGACTCGGTCAATCTTCCCTCGATTTTGTAAGCTGGGCTACTTCTTTTGTAGACTTTGATCTTGACAGCCGACTCGATCTTTTCGTGGTAAACGGCAGCACTTTTCAGTATCCCGAAAACCCTGAAAAACTAAAACCAATGAAGGACCAGGTGTACTGGAACGCAAACAACAGGGAGGGCTACTTTGATGTCTCCTCCGTAAGCGGTTCCTACTTTGAAGAGGAACATGTTGGGAGAGGTGCTGCCTATTCCGACTACGATCGTGACGGCGATATCGACCTGTTTATCCTTAACAGTAATGGTCCGGGAATTCTGCTTAGAAATGAACAGAAGCTTGAAAATAACTGGCTGGCAGTTCGTGTAAAGGGGGCCCGAAATAGTGTCATTCAGGGTACAAAACTTCGTGTGGTTACGGATGGCATCTCACAATTGCGCCAGATAGGATCCCAGAGCTCGTATTTATCCCAAAATTCTATGGTTCAGCATTTTGGACTTGGAAAACACGAAATAATAGATACCCTCGAAGTAATTCATCCTTCCGGGCAAAAGATAGTACGATTAAATGTACTGCCTAATCAAATTCTTAATATTGATACGCAAGCACATATCCGGTGAGGTGTATATAACCAATTAAACTATGAACAAGATTCTCATCATCATATTTGCGCTTCTGGGTATAGCCTTTCTGGCTGTTACTGTTATGAAATATGAGTGGCAAGGAGAAGGTAAACCTGTCAGGACCGCAGATATTGAAAGCCAAAAAGTGACCTCCGACTCAAACGCAAAAGTACTGGATTTTTGGAATTTTTATGACAAAGCAACCGATTTTCGCACTCAGGCCGAGTACAATAGAGCTATTA
>DATFJD010000464.1:0-4436 GCA_035269475.1 Halalkalibaculum sp. | reverse complement strand
CTAACTTTTGCCCTATTAAGGTTTTACCTGAGCTGCTGACTCCCATCACGATATAGATCATTTTCGTTTCCCTGCAATTAATGGTTTAATGGAAATACTATAAAGAGCGGTGAAATTCCAAATGGAGATTGAAGCAAATAGTTATTCGAAGCCTTAGTCTAATCTGTGAGCTAATTAATTAGTATAGCCCTATTTAAATAGATGAAATCAAAAAAGGGCTGATGGACATCAATGAATATACCTGTACTTATAGCAAAGCAAATTATTTGTTGGGACTAAAAAACCGGTTTATTAGAAAGTAAAATTATCATCACGCTTGTTGATACTTGATATATTTTTCTGACTAATTGATTTTTTTCTCGCTCATATTTAGCCTTAACCTCCAGATTGACGATACCGGCCGGGTATCTCAAATGTCTTGGTCAGTTCCTCTTTAGAATCTGCTGTTCGTTGAATTAGCGCGCTTTTGCAATTTTTCCGGTTCCGGATCCATCTACGGCATGGCCCTTCCAATCAGCCATTTTGTTATGATTTTTACAGTTAATCCATACTTATCCATGCTCAATTCATTAACATTGACCGATTTAGCCATGTTTATCTTACATTATCCGCTTTACAGGTTGTTAAACAGGGTTCATGGCCTGTCGGTACTTCAGTTTTACTTCAAATTCATTTATTACCTTTAGATGTATGAAAATTCTGATCATCGAAGACAACGAAGACTTGCTGGAGAATATCCAAACGTATCTAAAGCGTGAGGGCTATATCTGCGAGTCGGCCAAGAACTACGAAGAAGCTTTCGACAAGGTGATGTCTTATACCTATGATGTTGTGCTCATAGATATCATGATTCCCGGAGGTTCGGGCCTGCAGGTTTTACGCGAACTTAAATCGGTAAATCCTGAAACAGGAACTATTATCATATCGGCAAAAAATGCCCTCGATGATAAAATTGAAGGACTGGAACTTGGGGCGGATGACTATCTCACGAAACCGTTTCAGCTGCCGGAACTGCACGCCCGCATCAAGGCGGTCAACCGGAGGCAGCAGCGTGACGGCAAGGAGATAATCAACGTGAATGACATTGCCATCAATACCAAAACCATGGAGGTTTCGGTGGATGGCGAAACGGTAGACCTTACCCCGAAGGAGTATGACCTGCTGGTTTATTTTTCATCCAATAAAAACCACGTTCTTTCCAAACAAACTATTGCCGAGCACCTGTGGGGCGATTATGTGGATCACCTCACGAACCTCGATTTTGTATACCAGCACATTAAGAATTTACGCAAGAAGCTTGAAAAGGCAGGAGCCGGCGATTATATCGAAAGCGTTTATGGCATCGGTTATAAGTTTAAAGTGACCAACTGATCATGAAGTTGATTTCGAAATTTATACTGATCTATTTAACAGTTACCGTCATCGTTCTCGGGATAGGCGGCTATATATCCTATTTCATCATCCAGGATGAGCTGAACAAGGAGCTGAAATTCCGGTTCATGGATCGTATCGAAAGAGTGACGTACCTGCTTGAGCAGGGCCACGATTTCAGTAGCGGCAATATAGGTTCGGACGATCGAAACCTGATCGTGCGAGCGCTGCCCGAGAAAGTTGAGCCGAGTACCTCAATAAAAGACACCTCGGTATACCATGGCCGGCTGCAACAGATGGAACCTAACCTGAAGGTATCCGCCTATCGCACCGTAGAAGATACTTCTTATTACATTTCAACCTACGGAGCGCTGGTAGAGTCCGACGATATTACCGAAGCGGTCGTAAAAATACTGCTCTGGATTCTTGGAATGCAGGTGATCGGCGCTATCGGGGTAGGCTACATCGTATCCAGCCGGTTGTTTAAACCTTTCAGGGAGACCCTGAGAAAGATCAAGAATTTCAATCTTCAAAGTAAGGAACCCATCAAGGCGGAAGAGACCAGGGTGGAAGAATTTGATGATCTGAACCGGTTTGTAGAATTAATGACGGAGAAGGCCATTGCGGATTACCGGAATCTGAAAGAGTTCGCCGAAAATGCCTCTCACGAACTTCAGACACCCCTTGCCATTGTCAAAGGCAAACTGGAATTGCTTACAGAGACCGACCTTTCGCCCGAACAGTACGAATATGTGGAAGCCAGCCATCGGTCGGTTAAAAAGCTCTCCAGGCTCAGCGAATCTCTTGCGCTGCTCACCAAGATTGAAAATCATGAGTTCACGGAAACCGAAGAGGTTAACTTTACGGATCTGGTTGAAGAGAGTACCAAATCTTTTGAAGAGTTTATAGAGCTAAACGGCTTGACGGTGGAACAGGATCTTGAAGAAGTGAAAGTAAACATGCACCCGGTACTGGCCGACATTTTATGGACAAACCTCTTCCAAAACTCCATCAAGCACAATGTGGAAGGGGGTAAGATCCGCATTTCCCTCGGTGATAACAGGCTGAAAATTGCCAATACCGGCAAGCCCCTCAACGTGCCTACCGAAGAGCTGTTCGGCCGCTTTAAAAAAGCCGACACCAGCTCTAAGTCGATCGGGCTTGGCCTTTCAATTGTTAAACGAATTGCCGATCAGAATGACTTCGGTCTCAGCTATTCTTTCGATGAACCCTGGCATGTAATTGAAGTTCATTTTAGAAACTGATATATCTTCAATTTTCATTCAGTTTTGTTACAGGGTTCAGATAGCTTCGGTCCTTATGTTAAGAGTAAGGAATTGAAGAAAGTATTGAATCGAAATGATCTGTGACATGAAAAGATTACTTTTAACTGCGTTATTGTTCGCATTCACTGTAACTGCAATTTTTGCACAAAACCAAGGCACCATATCGGGTACCGTATATGATGAAAAAGATAACCCCTTGCCCAAGGCTTCGGTGGCGGTATATGATTCTACCCAATCCAATATTATAACAGGCGTTACCACCGATACCACCGGCGTGTTTAGGGTTGATGTCAGTCCCGGCAATTATGTGGTTGAAATCAGTTTTGTTTCCTACCGTCCTTACACGGAAGAGGTAAGTATTAATGCCGGTGAAACTACGGAGCTCGGCAATATCGGGCTGAGTCCGACAGCTGAAACCATGAGTGAGGTTTATGTGAGAGCGGAAAGCTCGCAAATGCAGATGAGTTTCGATAAGAGGGTATTCGAGGTCGGCCAGGATATTACCAGTCTGGGCGGTTCTGCGGTGGAAGTGCTTGATAATGTCCCGTCTCTTGCTACCGATATCGACGGAAACCTCAGCCTGAGGGGCAATCAGTCTGTACGCATTCTGATCAACGGTAAACCTTCAAGCCGCGTCAGCGGGGGAAATGTTGATGCTCTTCGCAGCATACCGGCAAATATGATTAAAGAAGTGGAAATCATCACCAATCCCTCTTCCAAATATTCAGCGGAGGGCTCTGCCGGGATTATCAACATTATTCTGAAAAAAGAGACCCAAAGAGGCGTCAATGGAAGTTTTTCTCTCGGAACCGGCTTGCCTCAGGAGTATGAAGGTTCTACCAATCTGAACTATCGCGTCAATGATGTGAATTTCTTTTTCAATGGCGGAATAGACTACCGAACCGAGCCGGAAAGCGGCAGTTCTTTTCAGCGTTTTTCCGGACCCGATACCACTTATATGTACAGCGAACGAACCAACGCGCAGGAGGCTGAGTTGGATGGCGACCTTCGTTTCGGAGCTGACTTCTACCTGTCAGAGAATGAGGTGTTGACCGCAAGTGCTTACGTCAGCGGGGAGCGGGAAGAGAATAATGAAGACATCAACTATACGGATTTTGAGTACCGCGCAGGGCAGTTCTCCGGACCCGTTATCGAGGAAATTGTACGTGATAACGAAGAGGTCTCCAACGAAGGGGATATAGATTTCAACCTGGATTATGAGAATAAGTTTGATGGAGATGAGCATAAGCTGGTAGCCGATGCCAGTTTTGATATCAGCAGCGAGACGGCTGATACCGATATTGAGGAGACCATCAGGCAAGGCACCGAAGATCCGCTGTTTCAGCGGATTACCGACAGTGAAGATGAAAAAGATCTGCGTATCAATGCCGAATATGTGCGGCCACTGGGTGAGAACGGGAAACTTGAAACCGGTATTAGAAGTGACACCGAATGGATGGATAATTCCTACAGTGCCGAAGAGAGGCAGAACGGTAACTGGGTTTCCCTGCCGGCATTCAGTAACAATTTCAAGTACCTGGAAAACGTCAATGCAGCTTTTGCCATATTGGGTACCGAGTGGGGCTCATTTTCAGGGCAGGTTGGCTTGCGCCTGGAGAACACACGTATTCGCACGGAGGTAAAAAGTACCGGGCAGGTAAATGACCAGAATTATGTGAATCTTTTTCCAAGCGCCTTTCTCAACTACGCCTTCAATGAACAGCAGTCGGTACAGATTAGTTACAGCCGGCGGCTCTCCCGTCCATGGTCGCGTGCACT
>DATFJD010000463.1:0-3894 GCA_035269475.1 Halalkalibaculum sp. | reverse complement strand
ATCAGATAGTCAAGCGCAGTTCGGGGGTCGGGGGTCCACTGCATTACTTTCTTTCCCCAGAGCATCCGCAGGTAATTATGAATGATGCCCTCCTCCCTCAGCTGGGTTTGAGCCGCATTCCAAATTTCATCATGTGTTTTGGAATGCTCCAGCTCCTCAAAGCTGTAGACGTATTCACGGGGATCCGAAGCATGCTTTTTAAGCGTTTTTAGCGCCCAGTCGGGCAGGGATTCAAACTCAGCATAATCCGGACGGTGATGCGCAAAATGAAACCCAACTTCTCTCCAGGTTATCACCTCATCGAGGAACCCGTCAATATTGGGATCACCGTTGAAAAAGCCCCCGGTTGAGCCACCGTTAAAACTGATATTATCCAGGTCCCACCCCTTTGGCTGGTGGTCAAGTACGGCCTTGACAATTTCGTACTCCGATATTTTACCGAAGTGGAGCCAGGGGCTCAGCCCACTGGTTTTATTTTCGTCCGGATCATTGCGTTTTTCATCGTATTCAAGAAGCCCGTAATTGATAAACTGCCCCAGCTTACCAAGTGCCGCCTGACGGGTTCCCTGCATGTCCAGCACCGATATATCATGGCGTATTGGCAGGTCTCTGATAAATGTCGCCTTATTACTGAGTGCGCCTTCCGCGGAAGGGTATTTCCTCTTAAAATCCTCCGGCAATTCTACCTTTTGGTTATTTTCCAGGTCGTCTAATGGATTTTGATTGGGCGGATGGGTATAGCATTCCAGAAAGTTTTTTTGCATGATCTTGCGAAAAAAGTAGGCACTGTAAGGATCCTTCTCCGTGAGCCCAAGCGGGATAATTCCGTTGGAGTCAACTGAGATATACGGTATATCCAGTTTCTGACTAACCTTTTCATTGTGTTCCCGCATTATAAACACAGGATACTCATCGGTGATAAGGCAGCAGGCATTTTCCGCCAGACGATACAGCAACCCTTCGCCTGCACCGGGAGCATCCTCAAGATAAGCGTAGTAATTCAGATCCTGATTCACTGCGTAATCCAGGTTCTCCTTCATCCCCTCCATCATAAAGTGATGAACCCGGTCAGAAGCCCATGGATAGTCACAGTTTAAACCTTCATAAATGAGAAGCGGCTTATCCAGCTTATTGGCCCAGGCTACCGCATAATCCAAAGCATAATTGTATTGAAAGCGGCGGTTGATCTGCATCCAGTAAATTACATACTCGCCGTCATTCCTCGGTTCTTTCTTATTGCGTTTGAAGACGCGTTTGCTGTTGATGTTTTGCATGGGATAGATATAAGTCAGGAGTCAGGAGTCAGAATGCAGAATACAGAATACAGAAGTCAGAAGTCAGAAGTCAGAATTATGAAAACGGTATTGCTATACAACGGTAACAGACGCCGTCGTAATCTATTCCGGCTAAATATTTATTCACTGTTATATTATGCATTCAAAGATTAAATAATGTTTGAGTTACGATGATAGTCACATATATGCTATTCGGAATTCTGTATTCTGCATTCTGACTCCTGAATTCTAGACTCTTCGTTATAATTTCTACTGTTATCTAAGCCATTATCTACTCCGGCGGAGCCATAAAGGCAGGAGCGATAGGATCTTCAACCGCCTCTTCCACAATCGATTCAATCTCCTCAATCTGCTCATCCGTCAGCTTCCAGCCTGTAGCCTCATCAAAGGTAACCTGCTCCGGACGCCGCGCACCCCAGATGGCGGAATCCACACCTTTATCCAGTATCCAGCGAACGGCTAAATTAAGTACTGTTTGATCGAGCTCTTCAGAGGCATAGTCTTTTAGTTTCTCAACGGCTTGCAGATGTTTCTTGAAGGTATCTCCCTGAAACTTGGGATCGGCATTTCTGCGAAGATCTCCTTTCTTGAATTCCCAATTTTCATCCATTTTGCCGCTCAATAGTCCCCTGCAGAGCGCGCCGTAGGTCAGCAGTGAAATATTATTGTCGTTGCAATATGGGAGCACATCCTTTTCAATGCCTCTTTCAAACAGGTTATAAGGCGGCTGGGCAACATGGATAGGTGCATACTTTTGAAATTCTTCCATCTGCTCAACCGAGAAGTTGGAAGCACCTATTGCTTTAATTTTTCCATTGTCCAGCAGCTGTAGCATGGTGGATGCCGTTTCCTGAAAGTCGGTCTGCAGATCGGGCCAGTGAATCTGATAAATATCGATATAATCGGTTTGCAGTCTCCTCAGGGAATCATCAAACTCTTTTAATATGCGATCCCTGGAAGAATTTCTCACCACATTTTCATCCTCGTCCCACTCCAGGCCGAGTTTGGTGGCAATCTGAACTTCTTCCCTGTTGCCGAACTCCTTGACCGCTTTGCCCACAATTTCTTCACTCTTTCCAAAACCATAAATGGGCGCGGTATCAACGGTGGTCACCCCCATATTTAATGCCTTCAAAATTGTATCTATGGATTCCTGTTCATCAGTTCCGCCCCACTGCCATCCCCCGATGGCCCAGGTTCCCAGTGTGACTCTCGATATTTCGAGTTCAAGGTCGCTTACTTGTGTATACTCCATCCGTATCTTATTTATGATTGTTGCTATGATTCTTCATAACGTTTTAATTCCCTGAGAAAGTTCTCGGTTGATTCTTTAATGGCCTTCTTATCCTCATCCGACTTCTTTTCGTACATGTTGACCATAAAACTGTTTCGTCCGCTCTCTTCAAAGGCTTCCCGCTGTTCATCGACGAAGTTCCAGTAAAGGTAGTTAAACGGACAGGCATTTTCTCCCGTCTTCTTGCTTATACTGTATGCACAATCTTTACAGTAATCGCTCATTTTATTGATGTAATTGCCGCTTGAAACATAGGGTTTGGAAGCGAGAACTCCTCTATCAGCGAAAGTACTCATGCCGAGCACATTCGGCAGCACCACCCACTCGTAAGCATCCACATAGGCAAATCGGAACCACTTGTTGAGCTCACGTGGATCGGTACGTGTAAGATTGCTAAAATTGCTCAATACCATCAGACGCTGTATATGATGCGAATATCCCTGCTCAATTACCGGTTTCAGACTCTGCTGCATGCAGTGCATTTTTGTTTCGGCTGTCCAGTACATCTCCGGCAGCGGTTTTTGAAAACCCAGATAATTGGTATCCCTAACTTCAGGCATCATTGCTTCATAATAAATGTGGACAAACTCACGCCAGCCTAAAATCTGACGAACCAGTCCCTCTACAGAATGTAAAGGAGCTTTACCGTTTTTGTAGGCCTCAATAGCCCGCTCGCAAATCTCCCAGGGTAGCAGTAGTCCGTTATTGAGATAAAGAGACAGGTTTGAGTGAAAAAGCGTTGGCTCGCCGGTTGCCAGTGCATCTTCATAGGGTCCAAAATCTTTGAGCCTCTCCTCAATGAATTCATCAAGCAGCTGCAGGGCCTGCTCTCGCGTGGTTGCGTATCTGAAATTTTCGGTCATCCCAAAATGATCGGGAAACCGGTCATCAACCATTTTCATCACCTCGGCAATAACGGCGTCCGGGTTGAAACCGGTTATTTCCGGCACGTCATAGCCTTTGGGTAGTGACTCCCGGTTCTTATCATCATAATTCCATTCGCCTCCCTCCGGCTCATCGCCGTTCATAAGGTATCCGGATTCCTTCCTCATATCCCGGTAAAAATACTCCATCCTGTACCCGGGCTCTATCTTGCTTTTCCACTTTTCGGTATCAGCAAAAAAGAAATTGTTCGGGATTTGCGTAACGCGGCCGGCATATTTTTCCCTGACGCCTTGCAGCTTTTCCCTGCTCTCCCATTCCGAGGGTTTCATATAGAGAAGGTTCAGCTTACTGTATTCTTCAAGAATATTGTACAGCTCTTTATCATACTGTGACTCTGTAGCTTGATAGTACACCGGAAAA
>DATFJD010000462.1:0-3445 GCA_035269475.1 Halalkalibaculum sp. | reverse complement strand
TGTTTGAGTTGTGAAGAGACCTGTATTGATGGAATGGACGGAACCGACCAATAGTATGAATGGACGCGGAGCCCAACTACTCTAAAGATTCGTTGGATAGGCTGTCTTGAACTGCGTCGACCGCAGAGCGGGTCGACGAGGGCAGGTAACTTATTATTTTTCTCTTAGCCATCCGCTCCGCGGTGGCGCACCTATCACGCCGCTCTGCGGTGACGTAAACAGTCAGCTCTGTGCCCTTTTGTGGTATAGCCTTAGATACCAGCAACATATTGGAAAAATTAAACCCTTCAACTCACCACAATCTCCTCAAAGCCTGCAGGAGCCTTCAGCTTGCACACTTTTACCTTGCCCGATTCAACCATCTCAACGTCAGCCTCATCACCGTCAACCTCTGCAGTATCTACTTCAAAAGGCAGGCCTATAAAGGTAATTTCAACACTAATATAGGTTGGCTGATAGCTTCCTTCCCGGGAGGCTTTCAAAATAACCTTTCGGTCACCGGTTCCGCCATCATAATCAAATCTCGTCAGCAGGTACTCTCCGTTTTTATACTCCAGTCCCTCTTCGGCATCTTCGTACAGCAGACTGGTTTTTGACTTATTACTGTAGTATACATTCAACTCCAGGGTCTCGGGATCTTTCTCATCGGTATACTGCATCACTTCCCTGAGCGGAAGAACCGTGCCTTCCCTGACAAAGAAAGGTATGCGTTCCAGCGGCGCGCTGATATTGTAAGAATTCCGCCCCTCGAATACCATATTATCCCAATAGTGATACCACTTGCCATCCGGCAGGTAGGTACTGACTTCGGTTTTGCCTTTGCTGAGCACGGGGCTCACCAGTATATCATCACCGAATAGAAATGCATCATTCTGCATGGCAGCCTTTTGATCCCCCTGATCCTCATATGCCAGGGGTTTCAGAATAGGCGTGCCCTCATTGAGGTAGCTGTAAAATGCGGTATACAGATAATTAAGCAACCGGTAACGGAGATTAATGACCTCCCGGTTTATTTTGGTAAACTTTTTACCGTACACCCAGGGCTCCTGATCGTTTTCTGTATTTCGTTTCTGAAGTTCCACCTGGTCTTTCTTTACTGCCGCAGCTCCATCAACGTTGTAGCCCATGGAGTGGTTGCGGAATAGCGGGTGAAAAACGGAAAGCTGCATCCACCGGGCCAGAAGTTCGCCATCGGGCTTTTTAACAAATCCGCCGACGTCGGAACCCACAAAGGAGTATCCCGAAATGCTGAGGCGCTGGCACTGCTCGTTGGCAAGCCGCAGGTGATCCCAGGTGGCGATATTGTCACCGGTCCAAAGGGCTGCATATCGTTGTCCGCCTGAAAAATTCGCGCGGGTCAGCAGGAAAGGCCGTCGATCCGGCGCGTGTTTCCTTATGCCCTCCAGGGAGGCCTTTGCCATCTGCATGCCGTAAATATTATGCGCTTTTTTATGGCTGCAGGGATGTCCGTCATAGTCGTGACGAATGTCATTCGGAAAGGTTTTACGCTTAACCTCAAAGACGGCCGGCTCATTCATGTCATTCCAGATACCGCCCATTTCAAGGTCGTTAATCAGCGGTTTGTAAAGATCGGCCCACCAGTTTCTTACTTCCGGATCGGTAAAATCGGGGAACACGCACTTCGAGGGCCAGACCGGGGCAATAACCGTTTCGCCGTCGGGACGCTTGCAAAAGTAGTTGTTTTCGACCCCTTGGCGGTATACAAAGTAATCTTTATCGACCTTGACCCCGGGATCGATCATCACGATGGTTCTGAAACCCTGTTTCCTAAGATCCGATATCATTTTCCCCGCATCAGGGAACAGCCGCTCATTCCAGGTGAAGACCCGGTACTCGTCCATATAATCGATATCCAGGTAGATGGCATCGCAGGGAATTTTCTTCTCCCGAAAGGTATCGGCCAGTTCGCGCACCCGCTCTTCCGGATAATAACTCCAGCGGCACTGGTGATAGCCGAGCGCCCACATCGGGGGCATCTCAGGCGTACCGGTCAGTTTGGTATAGCGTTCGGTGACCTCATTGAGTCCGGGCCCGTAAATAAAATAATAGTTCATTACGCCTCCGCGGGCGTTGAAACTGCTTACGCGATCTTTCTGGCGGTCAAAACTGAAGCGTGTGCGGTAGGTATTATCCATGAAGATACCATAGGCACGGTCTTCAATTAGTGCAAGATAGAAAGGGATGCTGCGGTAGAGCGGGTCCTCTCCGCGTTCATAGGCATAGGAGTCGGTATTCCAGTTTTCATAGGCACGGCCGCGCAAATCAACATCCACCGCCTTATCCCCAAGACCGAAATAACGTACCCCACGCGGAGCTTTCTTCGTCACTTTGAGTTCAGATATGCCCTTCATCAGGCTTTCGCGGCGATAGAAGCCGTCTTCATCTTCGCAAAGTATATTGCCTTCCTTATCAAAAAAGTCGACCAGCAGCTTTTCTTTGGTGACGGTGGCTTTCAGGGAGGAGGTTTCTATAATATAGTGCTCATCATTTTCCTCTAAGGAATAATCAAAATCAGGAGCCTTAAAACCGGGATCAATAGCGTAGGAAAAATCAGAACGGACGTCTCCTTCCAGATAGTAAGTTAGCTGAAAGATTTCGGGAGTCACCAGGCGGATGATGAGTTCAACATTATTTTCGGTGACGAAGGTAATGCTCTGACCCTCTTCTTCAATGGTGTCAATGCGGTCAGGCCGATGTCTGCTGATTACGTCCCTGTGCCGGTCGCTTCCTTCGGTTAAATCAATCTGTTTCTCGGTATCTGCTTCTTCCATGCGCTAAATCGTGGATGTTCATATTAAGTGCCCGAAAATAATAAATCTCTACAAAAGTTCAGCCATGGTTTTGCCACAGATTTTTTAGGCCACAGATTTGCACTGATTTTACTGTTGCTGAAAACTCTTTGATACAAATAAATACATTTAAAAATTTGTGACTCTGGCTGTGATAAGCGTCCACGCTTATCACTCTATTTACCTTCAAGCGTGGACGCTTGAATAAGCCTATAAATTTAATCTGTGCAAATCTGTGGCCCAAACTATTTTAGCAGGTACCCGTTTGCCAGTTCGGTGTAGTCTTCTACCTGTTGCTGAATCCACTGATCATCCTCACCCATTTCATCGGCCATCAGCTTTGCAACATCCTCGGCAATCTCGATGCTGGCACGGGCATCCAGCAGCAGGGAGCGCGTACGCCGGGCCAGTATATCTTCTACCGTGCGGGCCATTTCACTGCGTACGCCCCAGATGACTTCAGAAGGTTTGCATCGCAGATTCGGATGAAGGGGCTCGCCCCAGCCTTCATTTTCCTCTGCAATTTTTTTCAATGCAAGGGCATCGGAACCGTACATTTCGTAGGGCTCGGCCGCTTCGGCATTTTTTAGCCAGCCGTGGAGACGCAGGTTTTCGGTTACGGAATCTCTTTCATC
>DATFJD010000461.1:0-2441 GCA_035269475.1 Halalkalibaculum sp. | reverse complement strand
ATTTTTTCATCTCCCTGACCTTCGATATACAGCCAGATCATCACCATGATGGTAACAAAGGGAAGTGAAGCCAAGAGGGCTCCCAACCGGTCGGTTCTCTTGGCTACTTCCGATACCAAGACTATGATAAAGGCAGTGATTGCATATTTTAGTATGAGAAATTTCATAGTCCCGGTGTTTTTAGTTTGCAATTTTAGCTTCACTGTTCTCGAACTGGGCCAGCAGGGCAGGTATCACAATCATATTTAGCAAAGTTGAGCTAATCAGGCCACCCAGGATCACTTGCGCCATGGGCGACTGTATCTCGTTGCCCGGCTCTCCGGCTGCCAGCGCGAGCGGGATAAGTGCCAGACCGGCGGTGAGGGCCGTCATCAAAATGGGATTAAGCCGTTCCATGGCGCCCTGCCTTATGGCTTCCATAAAGGATTTGCCTTCCTCCCAGCGCAGGTACTGGTAGTGTGAAACGATCAGTATTCCGTTTCGGGTGGCAATGCCAAAGAGCGTAATAAACCCAACCAGGGAGGCAATGGATACGATACCGCTGGTAAACCACACGATGAAGATTCCACCGATCAGGGCAAAGGGCAGGTTTACCATCACCAGCAATGCTGTTTTTAGCGAGCTGAACTCCAGGTACAACAGCAGGTAAATAAGTAATATGGCGACGATACTCAGCAGTGAAATCGTGCGGGTTGCCTGGGCCTGGCTCTCAAACTGTCCGCCATATTCCACAAAATAACCTTGTGGGAAATTGATATTCTCAGCTAAATTAGCACTAATAGCATTCACCGTACCGCGCAGGTCGCGTCCGGCCACGTTGGCCGATACCACAATTTTTCGCTGCACGTTTTCGCGGCTGATGGTGTTGGGTCCGCTGCGTGATTTAATGCCGGCCAGCTCTGAAAGCGGAACTATGGTTCCGTCTTCAAGGGTCAGTTCGGCATTGCGCACAGCCTTAATACTGCCGCGATGCTCCTCATCATAGCGGACCAGCAGATCAAATAGCCGGTCACCTTCAATAATTTGCGAGACTGTTTCACCGGCAAAGGCCACATCTATCTTTTCGGACAGGTCGCCGATACTCATTCCATAGCGCGCCAGGGCCCTTCGGTCGGGACGAATCTGGATTTGGGGCACATTTTGCTGCTGTTCGACTGACAGATCCACCACTCCTTCAACACCTTCCATTTGCCCGCGTACCTGCTCGGCCAGGGTTCGAAGGCGGTACAGGTCGGGGCCGAAAATCTTCACGGCAATATTGGCACGAGTACCGGAAAGCATGTGGTCGATGCGGTGTCCGAGTGGCTGTCCGATGGTGATATTCGTCCCGGAAACCACGCTCAAATCAGACCGCAACTCTTCCAGGACATGCTCCTTGGTCGTTCCTTCGGGGATATCCAAATCCACATTAATTTCAGAAGCATTAACACCCTGGGCATGTTCGGAGAGTTCCGCGCGGCCCGTCCGTCGCGCCGTACCGGTGACCGCCGGGTGGTCAAGCAAAATATGCTCTATTCGCCGGCCTATTTCATTGGACTCATCCAGCCCCGTGCCCGGAATGGTAACCGCGCTGATCACCAGCGTGCCTTCATTAAATTCGGGCAGGAAGGAACTTCCCAGATAGGGTATCATAACCAGCGTACCCAAAAACAGGATCAGCGTACCGGTCAGCACACTTTTCTTGTAGCGCAGGACGCTATCCAGTATGCGATGATAACCGGATTTAAGCTTTTTGGTGAACCAGCTCTCTTCCAGCTTGCCTTTTGCCGCTTGTCCCGGCAACAGGTAGTAACACAGCACGGGCGTTACCGTCATGGCGATAACCAGTGAGGCGCCGATAGATACGATATAGGACAGCCCCAGAGGTTTCAGCATGCGACCCTGGAGTCCGCTTAGAAAGAAGAGCGGAATAAAGACGATCATGATAATCAGCGTGGCATTGATGATGGAGGTCCGTATTTCCTTGGATCCCTCAAAGACCACCTGCATCGCCGACTTTTGCTCCGACTCCGGGATCTGAGCGTTCTCCCTAAGCCGCCGGAACACATTCTCTACATCGATGATGGCATCATCCACGATCACCCCGATGGCAATAGCCATCCCACCCAAAGTCATGGTATTGATGGTGATATCGAAAAACTCAAGTACAAATACCGATGTAATGAGTGCCAGCGGTATGGCCGTGAGTGAAATCATCGTGGTACGGATATTGGCCAGAAAAAGCAGCAGAATAATGACCACCAGTATAGCTCCATCCCGCAGAGCCTCAATCACGTTTTCAATGGCAAGGTCGATAAAGTCAGCCTGCCGAAAAATGTGACTGTTGATCGTATAGCCCTCAGCCAGGTTTTGCTCAATTTGCGCAAGCGTTTCATCTACTCGCTCGGTTAGCTCAAGAGTATTGGTATCCGGCTGCTTCTTGATGGAGATAATCACGGCCT
>DATFJD010000460.1:0-3571 GCA_035269475.1 Halalkalibaculum sp. | reverse complement strand
TTTCATGAAGTATTACCACAAATGAGCTGCCCTCACCGGGCTCGCTTGTCACCTCTACCCTGCCCTTATGAAGCTCCACAATCTCCTTTACCAGTGCCAGCCCAATGCCGGTTCCCCTGATGAATGTATCCCCGGAGTGAGGCGCCTGGTAAAAGCGGTCAAAAATATGACTGAGGTCTTCTTCAGAAATGCCAGGGCCATTATCCCTGACGCATATGCGTATTTTGCCTTCCGGTGCCTCTTCTTTAGACAGGGAAACTGCTACCGATCCCCCTTGAGGGGTGAACTTTATGGCATTCGATACCAGGTTTCCCATCACCCGGTCTAGTTGCACGGGATCCGCTTCAGCCATCACCGGCGCCTCACCCGCTTCCACCTTTAGCGAAACCTTCTGCGACTCTGCCAGTGGAGCAAAAGCCTTCACCGATTTCTGAACGAACTCCGTTAAATCTATTTTTTCCGGCTTTAATTGTATTTCATGAGCATCAATTTTTGAGAGATCCAGCAGCTGGTTTATCAAATCCAGCAATCGGCGGCCGTTGTTCTGCATGATTTTGAGCAGGCCCGCCTTAACCTTGATTTTACCGGCATCATCATCACCGGACAGCATATCCTGCAGCGGACCCAGAATTAAGGTAAGCGGGGTTCTGAATTCATGACTGATATTGGCAAAGAACCGGTCTTTCAGCTTTTCGTTTTCCCGGATTTTCCGGGCCTGTTTTTCTGACTTATTCTTCAGCATTTCAAGTATCTGCGCACGCTCCTCAAGTATTTCACTTAATTTCTCAGCCTGCTTCCTGGCTCGAAACTGCTGGTACCTGTTTATATAGATTTGTGAGGATGTACCCGTCAAAAGTATCGCGACACTTGATATATAAATTATCTGTGCCAGGTCTAATCTAAGCCGGGTATCCGGCTGTATTCCCATCACAACAGGCAGGAAATCCAATGCTGCTATCGTAGAAATGATGACCGTTACCGAAAGCAGTGCAATTTGCCAGCCTGTGTATGGAACCATTACTGCGGCAAATAACAGAGCAATGGTAGTGTATGCCATCGTAAAAGAGGTATCCTGCCCGGCAATATCTTCTATCAGCATCGCGACTGAAATGAACCAGATAAGTATAAATATGAAAATTCTGATCCATTTTAATGATAGGTCGGTTCGGGAAAGAAAAATCATGAGCGAAGAGAACAGGAATATCAAAATCTTATCAAGTATCAGTATCTCCCCGGTACCACGGTATTTACTATAATTCCAGATGATCACAGATTCATCCAGAATAATGTGACTTGCCACATAAAATAACACCATGACTACTCCGATCAGGCCATAAATTACCATTCCCTTTTGGGCAATAGATTTGAGCAGTTCTCTAAATTCGCGGTCCCTTTCATAAGGGCCGATGGTAAGAAAGGATCGTAAGGATAAGTCCTGCGATAAAACTCTCATGCGCATTCACCATTTAGTAATTCCCTGCCAACCCAAGCCGGTCTTCCCTGATGATAAGAGGTAATGCGCCATGCTGATAAATAAATATGGGTGTTAATTATGACAGAAACAACTATTAGGCAGTCTCATCCCTCAAAACAGGCTGATATAAGGAATTTTAGAAGAGTTGGGGAATAATTTTAGGTAGTGCCCTTTAGTCGAAATTTGATTACCTATCATATACAAAAAACGTATTTCCAACTGCAATGGGTACGTGAAGTTGCGAATTTTAATCGACGTAATGCATGGCTCCAGCAATTATATCATCCTTTTATTCGCCCTCTTTTTATGCTATGGATGTTCTTCGACCAAAGTCTATCATACCGGCGAGGAAAGGTATAAGCCGACCCGTTCCGTCGAGATTTTAACACACACTCCACAGCGAGCATACATAGTTATTGCAACTTTAGAAGCCACTTCGCCCGCATATGCAAACGGTGAGTTTGTTTTTGAGAAAATGAGAAACAGGGCACAGCGAATCGGCGCTCATGCCATTATTCCGATGGAGTATCATACTGTCCCCGGCCACTCAACCGTCCCCTTAAAGCCTTCCTATACGCCACCCGGAAGGCCGGGAAAAGCAAACGTGCCAAGAAGCATTATCCGCATCCGCAAACAGCCAAAATCCTGGGCCAAAGCCCTTGCTATAAGGTACACAGAAAGTGAGAAAGAGAACGAAAACAGGAAAGAAAATAAGGAAGAGGAAAAAGAAACCGCCCGCAACTAAGACTTGACCTTTAATCTATGGCATTCATATTTTTGACACTCATTTTATTAAGCAGTTCCGGAACGGTAATACCTGCCAGGCCCGACACCGGGCGTACGGACTCCTTAAAACAGAAGAATGCGCGATTCATGCTGTTGCCTATCCTATTTTCTTCCCCCGACACCCGTCTGGCTGTAGGTATATTGCCGCAGGTAGTGTTCAGAACTCCCGGCTCCGATAATCCGTCTAGCATCCGCATGGATGCCTATTATACACAAGAAAAACAGTACCACCTGTTGCTGCGTCCCGGCCTTTGGCTCAGTAACCGTTCCGTCAATCTCTCGGGTAAGTTCTCTTTCAAGAAATGGCCCACCAATTTTTACGGAATAGGCAACGTCAACTCTCTTGAGAACCCGGAAAAGTTTATAGAAATCCTTTACGAGGCCTCCATTGAAGGGACCTCTCACATTGGATCGGATTACTACGGCGGGTTCAGTTTCGCCTACCGGCGGGCAAAAGTTGATCCATTTAATGAGAGCGGCATATTATCCTCAAACCGGGTATTAGGGAGCGGCCGATCTCAGCTGTCGTCAGCCGGCTTGGTTTTTAAAAAAGATACCCGTGACAATCACTTTTATCCCTCAAAAGGAAGCTACCACACCCTTGCAATTACGTCCGCTAATAAAGTTCTGGGCAGTGACTTTACCTTCACGCGCTATACTCTTGACCTGAGGAGATATCTGTCTCTGGGGAAAACTCACGTATTGGCCATGCAGGGTTTTCTCTCCCTTAGCTCCGGAGATCCGCCATTCCGGATGCTCTCCTCCGTTGGGAGCACATTACGCGGCTACTCTACCGTTCGGTATATAGATGATCATGTGGCTGCCATACAGCTGGAGTACCGGGCGGCGCCGCTCTTGGGCAGAATCGGGTTTGCCGCCTTCGCAGGAATGGGGGATGTTTTCGGGAATCTTGACGAATTACAACTGAAAAGGCTGAAGTTATCAGCAGGTATTGGCATCCGTTACCTCTTCTCCCGTAACGAAAAGATTAACATACGGGTGGATTATGCCATCGGAAAAGATTCTTCCGGGGATTATATTGACCTGAACGAGGCTTTTTAGCAGATTAAACAGTCACTGAATGAAGAACCTAGTAGCAGAATAATCTTGAAACTGTCCAAAATCACTGCCACCCGACTGAAACTGCGGCCTTTAACCTACGATGATACCGAAGATATTTTTGAAATATTCTCAGATGCTGAAGTTACCCGCTACTGGGGGCATGACACACTTCAGAAACGAGAAGAGGCAAGAGATTTTATTGAGAAAACGATTTCCGGTGCTAAAGATGGCAGCTTGTTGGAATGGGGA
>DATFJD010000459.1:0-5712 GCA_035269475.1 Halalkalibaculum sp. | reverse complement strand
TGCCGTTTCATAGTACACTATCCATAAATAATATTATCTGGAAAATTTATCCCATGAAAAACCCGGTAAAACTGCTATTGTTACCTGTTCTTTTGCTTTTTTTGAATTCCTGCCTGACAAGTAACCAGGAGGCAGATACTTCTAACCGGCTGGTAATTACTTTTCAATTTGCAGGAATTAATGATGAAATGGTCGTGCAGGATGATACCCTGCGAATTAGAAACCTTAGGTTTCTGTATGGTCAAACCACTGTCAACAACAGTAATGATACCCTTACCATAAATGACAATATCATACAGGTAACCCATCAGTTATCAAACAGCGAGGTCAAGGGCCTTGCCAACGGTACTTTTCAATCGGATGAGGTCTATAGCACTCTCAATTTCGAAATCAAGCAGGCAGAACAGCCCGAAGACGGGGATGGCAGCAATTTTGACGTAGATGCATTTATCGAAGGGGATACTGATAACCAGCGATATTCTATGATCATTGAAGGTTCATATAACGGCAACTCTTTCGTTTTTAAATCGACCCGTAATTTCAATTTTACGTTTCCAATTGAAGATAACAGCAATGGTACGGCAGGCAATCTTATTTATAACCTGCCAATGCGGACAGACGTCTCCGGGTGGTTTGCCAATACGGCCGAAGGCGGACTCCTCAACCCGGCCGATCCCTCTAATGCCACTGCTATAAATAATCAGATCGAATCTTCTGTAATTTTACAATAGCCCATACATAAAAAAAGAGCACCCCAAATGATGGAGTGCTCTTTCATTGACTAAAGTCAGGCTGTTAGTACATTATTGACCGTAACCGGCGTTCTGTGTAAGATTAGGATTCACATCACGCTCTCTTTGCGGAATAGGATATACCAGCTCAGGAGCGTCAAAGGCCAATGCGCCGACACTGCCCTCGGTCCGCTTGATATCGTGCAGCAGCTGCCCTTCAAAAGCCAGTTCCAGTTTTCTCTCGAAAAGGATAGCTGCTTTATCAACTTGAGCAGGCAACAAGTCACCGAGACCCGCACGATTTCTTACTTCATTCACATCTTCGGTTGGGGTTGCCCCTACAACGGTGCCTTCTTCCAGGTTGCCTTCAGCCCGGGTAAGGTACATTTCAGCCAGGCGTACAACACCCACATTACCGAAAATATTAGTCCATTTCCCCGTTCTGGTTACATCAGCAGCGTCCTGAAAGAAGAAATCAAGGCGCTCATCGCCGGCTTCATACAGGTCTAAATGAGCCTGCAGAATATCGATATCACCCCTGCCACCGAACTCGTCGGGTGCATAAAAGGTGTTCATATCGTTGACGCCGTCCTGTGAGGAAACCTGCACGGCAAAGATGTCCTCCGAAGTATTCGTGGTATTGGCAAAAGCGTCAGCATAATCCTCTACCAGGGAATACTGATTGGAAGTAATCACCCGGTGTGCGGCGTCTCTGGCGGCCGCAAATTCTTGCTGCTGCAGGTAAATGCGCGAGAGTATAGCCGCGGCGGCTCCCGAAGTAGCAAAGGTTCCGTTGGTTGCAGGCAGTAAACTTTCTGCCCGTGTCAAGTCTGTAATTACCTGTGAATAGACTTCGGCTACCGAATTGCGCGATACCTCGGCCGACTCATCAATGCTGCGGGTTGGCTCGAGCACCAGGGGCACTCCGTCGTTTGAAGCCGGATCACCGGAAACATAAGGCTGCCCGTAGAGCTTAACCAGCTCAAAATACAGGAGGCTTCGGATAAACAAGGCTTCTCCTTCCACCCGGTCCCGAATATCGGCATCTACTACTTCCAATGCGCTAAGCACGTTGTTGGCAATATTGATGGCCTCGTAGGAATCGGTCCATGCGAGTTCCACATCAATATTTTCTACCTGCATTCTCTTGAGCCACATCTGTTCGGGTTCTTCAAAAGTACCCGTCCAGCGAACCTCGCCGTCGTCGGCCAGGAGATCAGGCTCAAAGAACATATTCCCGCCTAAGGCGGCTCCGCTGCTAAGTGCATCATAAGCCCCTACCAGGGTGGCTTCAACATTTTCTGAAGATGACAAGGCTACGCCAGATGGAATACTCTGGGCAGGTGTGATATCCAGCTGCTCATCACAGCCGAACATAACAAGGCCTCCGACTAACAACAGTGGTATAACTTGTTTAATTAACTTTCTCATAATTGTGATATTTGTAATTTCGTATTAGGATAATCTTTAAAACGGCTCTCATTAGAATCCGACATTGACTCCAAAGGTGATGGATCTAGGCTGCGGAGCTGCGTAAAAGTCCGTTCCCAGCGCGATATTCCCATCAATAAAGTCCGTATTCACTTCAGGATCCCATCCGCTGTACCCTGTAAAGGTTAGCAGGTTCTGACCTGTAACGTAGATTCTCATGTTTCTGAGACTCGCTTTCTCCAGCAGAGAGCTAGGCAGATTATAACCCAGCGTCATAGTTTTGAGACGCAGGTAGGAAGCATCCTCAAGATAGCGGGATGATTCACCGTCGCCGTTGCTCTGGAATAACCTGGCTTGGGGGACATCAGTAACGTCACCGGGTTCCTGCCAGCGATCCATCTGCTTTTCAGTCTGGTTGTCATAGAAACAGGCGTTACAAGACATGAATGTACCGCCTCCATTATAAACATCGGTGCCTACAACAAACTGGAACAGAACATTAAGATCGAAACCTTTGTAGGAGAACCGGTTACCGATGCCTCCCGTCCAGTCCGGATTAGGATTCCCGATCACTACTCGTTCCGCACGGCTGAAGTCATCCGGCCCTACTACATATCGGTCGCCAAACTGTGAAAGCTGATAGGCGATTCCGTTATCGATTTCATCCTGGGTCGGTTCACGGTTCAGGAAATAAATGGCATCACCATTTTGAGAATTTACGCCGGCATACTCCCGGGCAAAGAAAACACCAATAGGCTGTCCTTCAACAGCTCGGTTGATAAAGCCGCCCTCAATAACCTGGCCGTTAAGATCTGTAACTTCATTATCGTTAATGGCAAAGTTTAAATTGGTCGACCATGTAAAGTCTCCGGTCAGGTTGTAGGTGTTTAATACAAATTCGAAACCGGTGTTTTCAAGTTTACCGGTGTTTCTAAGCTGCGTGGTAAATCCGGTGGTTCCGGGTACATTTACATTTAGCAGCAGGTCGTCGGTATTCTTGATATAATAATCCATCTGAGCGCTGATCCGGTCTTGTAATAGTCCGACTTCAACCCCAAAGTTATACTGAACCGTATTTTCCCACTTTAGGTCGGGATTCGGCGATTGGGAGGGATTAAGTCCTGACTGTGCCGAGTAGGAATTAGCACCAAAAAGCCCGAGCGATGCAAAGTTATTAATCTCCGCATTACCGGTAACCCCTACACTAGCTTTCGCCTTCAGGAAGGTTATCAAATCCTGTTCTTCCAAAAATGACTCGTTGGAAAGTATCCAGCCTACGGAAGCAGACGGGAAGAATCCATAACGATTGTTTTCACCGAATCGGGATGAACCGTCAATACGCCCGCTCAGGCTGAGCAGGTAGGTATCGTTATAATCATAATTGGCCCTGGCAAAATACCCTACAAAGTTATAGGAGGTAAAATCTGCCGTACCTGCTGTAACTTCAGCGGCACTGGCAACCTGCTGGAATGCTGTAGTAGGCAAGTTAATGCCTTCCACAAATGCCCGGTCGGTGGTTACCTCCTGGAAACTAATACCGGCTGTTGCATCAATATTATGGCTGCCGGCGATTGTTGTTCGGTAGTTCGCGTAAGTCTGGGTCGTCCAGTTAAGGTTTCTAACCCACCGGTTTGTTGCGAGTCCTTCCGGGAAACCGGTATTTCTGGCTACGGAGGGCCCGAACCAACGTTCCTCATTCTGATCGATCAGATCAATACCGAATTCAGTACGAAGTGATAAATTGGGAAGAATATCATAATCCAAATAAGCGCTTCCGAGTGAATGGAAGACCGTCGTATTAAAAGACTGGCCGTCACGATAAAGCAATCCGTTAAAATACAGGGTATTCCTGTTCAGTTCTCCATTATCATTATAGATAGGCTGTACAGGCACCTGTGCCACAAGCTGCATCGGAGTCGAGAAGGCGTTATCACTCGACAATCTTTGCTGTTCGGATCGTGTCAGGCTTAACTTAAAGCCAATATCAAACTTTTCTGATGCACTGTGATCGAGATTAATACGTCCGCTATATCGATCCAGAGCATTATCTATCAGTATACCTTCCAGTAATTCTGCTCCACCGGAAATATAGAAGCGGGTATCTTCAGTTCCGCCGCTTGCCTTCAGTTCCAGCGTTTGGGAAGTGTTATCCTGATAGGGCTGGTCTGACCAGTTAGAATCGAAGTTTTCATTGAATCCGGGAAGATCGAGTGAAAACAGTTCATTAAAAGTGAAACCGAATAGGGTTCCGCCCGGCCCGGCTGAATTATCGAAAGCTTCACCGAAAAGTTCGCGATATTGTGCCGCATCCAAAAATCCTCTTCTTCCGCTTGGCTCAGACGTTCCCACTGTATAGTTAAGATCGAATTGGGTAGGCCCTGCAGAACCTTGCTTGGTAGTTATCAAAATTACTCCGTTCGAAGCCCTGGATCCGTAAATGGCTGCTGCAGAAGCATCTTTTAAAATCTCGATGGATTCAACATCACTGTAGTTGAAATCTGCCATCGGGTTTGTTTCATTGTCAACCTGGGAGAAACTTTCTGTAGTTACAGGTATACCGTCAATAACATAAAGCGGCTGTGCGCTCGCTGTCAGTGAGGATGTTCCGCGTATCCGCAACTGGATCGCCTGACCCAGTTTTCCGTTGTTGGAGTTCACAAACACACCGGCGGCACGGCCCTGAATAGCCTGTTCAACACTGCCTACGGTAACCTCGTCAAGTTCATCGCCCGACACACTGGCTACATTGCCGGTCAGGTCTTTCTTGGTAGTACTTCCGAAACCGACTACAACTACATCGGAAAGCTGCTGAACATCTGTATCGAGAGTAACGTCAATCGTTGACCTCCCCTCAATTTGCACTTCTTTCGTTTTGAAGCCTACAAAAGAGAATACCAGGGTGGATGCTTCCTGGGAGACCGTGATGGAATATTCCCCTTCTGAGTTTGTAGTTGTACCTTGGTTGGTATTCTTGACCCGAATGGTAACACCGGGCAACGGAGACATATCTTCGGCAGAAGTAACTGTTCCGGTAATGGTTCTGTCTTGAGCTCTCGCATCTATGCCTGCAAACAGGAACATAGAAAATACGACGAGCAACATCGTAACTTTTATTCGCATAGTAACCTCACGTATAGATTGTAATTTAAATAAACAGGGAAATGATTGAAATATAGTCGGCTTTTACCGTTAAAAAGAGGGGTAATAAGCCTTTGCATATCAATGATTTCGCTAAGACAATATAAATGAAATGTTTTTAACTATAAATAATTTAATTATTTGAATATAGTTATACCTTAAAAATAATTTAAGGTGCTGTTCTATTTCATCTATTTAACCTCAATTAGGCCAAAGTTTACCCGGCAATCAGGAACTCCGGCCATATGGATGAAAATAGCAATCCTTTCGAAGATACAGCGATTTTATATTACTAGACATACCTGACGTGTGATGAAAGGCAATATGCCGGTTTGAGTGGGGTTCGATAGGGCACGAAGTGCACAAAATTATCCAAAAAGAAGAGAATAAACCTAAAAGGCTAATTACATAG
>DATFJD010000458.1:0-3837 GCA_035269475.1 Halalkalibaculum sp. | reverse complement strand
CTCAGCAATTTGCGCATCTGTGAGGGTTTGTCAACAGTATAGACAAATACCGGCACATTATTTTTTCTGATATCTCTAAACCGCCTGGTATTAAGTTCGCGGTAGCTGCAGTTAAATGCATCGGCCTTATACTTGGATAACAGTTCTGAGGGAAGCATTTTAGCCGATTGGCTTTTCTCATAGAGAATTGCCGCAGGCATATCCGGATCCAATGCTTTGAGATGTGCTATGGAACGGTAATCAAAACATGAAAACAGTACCTGCTTTTCCATCCCGTATTTCTTTACCAGCTCCAGGCTTTTCTCTTCAACCCCTCCCTGAATTTCATCCGAAACCGCTTCCGTTTTTATTTCAATATTCAATGCAATCTTTCCGGAGGCAAAAGCCAATACCTCTTCAAGAGTAGGGATTTTTTCGCCGGCATAAGCAGAATCGAACCATGACCCCGCATCCAGCTCCTGAAGCTGCTTCAGGGTATAGTCCCCTAACCGGCCGGTCCCATCGGTATGATCATCCAGAGTGGCGTCATGAAAAACGACGGGTATTCCGTCTTTGCTGAGCATTACATCCAGCTCAATCATTTCCGCATCCATCTCCACTGCTCCCCTGAAAGCCGCCATGGTATTTTCAGGATAATAAGCGCTGGCACCGCGGTGGGCGATGACTACAAAACCATCCCCGTTATCCTGGTAAAGCTCCGGCAGTTTGTACATTTCATTCTCTTGCATATCGGTATTATAAGCTAGGGACAGACTTAAACAGGCAAATAACAGGTATGTTGATCTTTCAAGTAGGGTCATGTTCCTTCTTCCAGTGCAGAAAATCAATCAATTCGCTTATCTGTTTCTTTTGATAGAGTATCAGGCCGACATTTACAATAAAAACTCCCATGATGATATACAAAAAAGTATTCCCGAGCTGGGTAATATTGTAATAAAAGGAATACCCAAAAAAGAGAATGGCGGCAGCGTTTATCAACAGATGCCACCATTTGGTACGGTCTCTTTTTTCAAGTGCTTCAATCTTCTCGGCTATGGGAAGATCCAGCTGGTCTTTTTTAAGGTGAATTTTGAGATAGGATTGATAGCGTTCCTGCTCTTGGCTATCATAAGTGTGCTGCATGACTTCCTAGTTTTTAGCATCCATGATTCTTCTCATGGCATCGTGCAGCAAACGGTTTGATCCCCGGTTTCTGGAAACTACGGTATATAGAAAATAGACGCCGACCATAGTTGCTACGCTGGCGAACATGCTGACCAGTATAGATAACCAGACCGGATTGATTAACCCTGCCGTCGATAGCACGATTGCGGTAAGGCCGAGAGCAACCTGAAAGGTTGCCGAAAGGAAGTGAAGCGTGTTGACCGAGTGGGCCTGGTCAATTATTCCTAAAAACTTTGAATTATACTTCTTTGAATTCGCTATTTTAGAGGAGTGCGGGGAAATGAAATCATTTCCACCTTGTTCGTGTGTATTCATAAGCTAAGCCCCTTTTTTTATACTAACCCAATTGTCTTTCAATTTATAGGAATTTCTGAATAAATCAATCTTTTTTGAAAAATGAGCACTGAGGATGCAAATATTTACATTTACGGCAAAAACCCTGTTTCTGAAGCACTAAAGAGCGAACCGGAGAGGATTGACAAAATATTTGTACGCAATTCGCTTAAGGACTCGAGTATATCAGAAATATTTTCTCTTGCATCTAACAACCGGATTCCCATAAATCACGTTCCCGGAGCCAAGCTGTATGACTTGGTTGGTAGCGTCAACGATCAGGGCATAGTAGCCCTGATGAGTGCCGTAGAATACATGGATTTCGGCGAATGGCTGTCAGGAATTGACCTTGATGAGTATCCCGGCATTCTCCTGCTCGATGAAATTGAAGATCCCCATAATCTCGGGGCTATACTTCGAACCGCAGCTGCAGCCGGAATCGCTGCCGTTCTGGTGCCCAAACACCGTCAGGCCCCGGTTAATGCTACCGTATATAAAACCTCGGCCGGAACAGCCGGCAGAATCCCAATTGTTCGTGTCGGCAACCTTAACCAGTGTATTATGGAGCTGAAGGATGAAGGTTTCTGGATAGGAGGGCTTGATGCCGAAGGAGACCGGGAGCTATGGGACCTCGAAGTCGATCGGCCGTTGGCATTCATCATCGGCAATGAAGGCAGCGGAATAAGACAGAAAACCTTGGAACACTGCGATTACCGCATCACCATACCCATGTACAACAAGGTTGAATCGCTTAATGCTTCGGTAAGTGCTGCCCTGATCAGTTACGAGTGGAGAAGAAAAAAAGACTACTCGTAAACCAGGTAGGGCTTTCGTGCCTCCCTGAATGCGGCTATTTCACCTTCCCATCCGGAGGTATTGAAGCTTTTAATCTCTTTGTTTCCGGCCAGCTTAAAGATAAAATCATTCATTTCTACCTGCCCCGAACTCTGCTCCATCACCTCCAAGAGCCTCACCCCGAATAATACGGGATCAAAACTTCCGAAATCCTTGATCCCTATTTTCACGCCCCGGCATGTCTCCCCTTCGTATTTGGGATGTAATGATTTTCCGGGTATGGAGGCTGGTGTAAAAGTTATGGCTTCAATTCCTGCTTCCGGGAACTCTTCTTTTAAAGCTGCAAGCTGATCCTTCTTCAAATTCAGAAAAGGCGCGCCGATCTTCAAAAAAGGATCGCTTGTCCCCCTCCCCTCAGAGATATTCGTCCCTTCAAACAAAACCGTGCCCAGGTAAGCAAACGCATGCTCGAAAGTTGGCAGGTTTGGCGACGGTGGGTGCCAGTCCAATCCGGTTTCCGGCCATTGCATAGTACGTTCCCATCCCTCAGCAGGTATCACCCGGAGGCGGGGCTGCTGTTCAACCTGCAGCCACCGTTCTCCTATCATCATTTTTGCCAGCTCTCCCAGCGTCATGCCATGAGCCATCGGAATCGGGTAGGCGCCTACAAAAGATTCAAACTGCTCATTCATCTTCCATCCGGCAATATAGTTTCCACCCGCAGGATTCGGCCGGTCAAGTACCCAAACCGGTATGTCGCTTTGTGAGGCTGCTTCTAAAAGCAAGCCCAGGGTAACATTGTAGGTATAAAACCTTCCGCCGACATCCTGCATGTCAAACAGAAGGATATCAACTTCTTGCAGCATCTCAGCAGTAGGTTGTTTGGTATCGCCGTACAGAGAATAAACCGGAAGGCCGGTTTCCCGGTCCACCCCATCTTCAATTACCTCTCCCGCTCCCGCCTCTCCCCTGAAACCGTGCTCCGGGGCAAAAAGCGCACTTACATTAACCGAGCGTTTTAAAAGCGTATCGAGCATGTGCGTGCCATCAACCCGGGCGGTTGGATTCATTACCAGTCCTACGCGCATACCTTTTAGCTCGTCTAAATGCTTTTCCAGCAGAACCTTCGCGCCCACTTTTACCGGTTGTAAGTTGTCGCCGGGCTGCCGGCTTTCCGATGAGGAGCAACCGTAAACCAACACACCGGCTAGTATAATTAAAATGAGATGTTTCATAGATAAAAAATAAGGCTCCACAGCAGAACCGTGGAGCCTGTTTAAAAAAGCCTTGGTTTAATTAAGCTTTATTAGCTACCACATCAGACTCTGCAAAAAAGTAAGCTGCTTCTTTTTTACCGTTTTCTACAGAATCAGAACCGTGAACAATATTTTCGCCAACACTGTCTGCAAATTCAGCCCGGATTGTTCCTTCGTCCGCTTCCTCAGGGTTAGTCGCTCCGATCAATTCTCTAAAATCCTTTATCGCGTTCTCCTTTTCCAGGATCATGGGTACGCAGGCACCGCTGCTCATGAATTCGCAAAGCTC
>DATFJD010000457.1:0-6867 GCA_035269475.1 Halalkalibaculum sp. | reverse complement strand
ATCACCCGCCGAAGTACGGATGCTTCCGGCGAACAGGTTCTCAATTGTGGGGAACTTCAGGTAAAACTGCTGGAGCGTGAGTTTTATGTAGATGGCACCGAAGTGGATCTTACCAACAATGAATTTAACCTGCTGGTCTATCTCCTTAAAAATAAGAACCGTATTATCAGCCAGGAGGAGATCGCCGAAAAGGTATGGGATATCCATTTTGATACCCAAACCAATTATATCAACGTATACATCAGCTACTTACGCAAGAAAATACGCGACCATACGGAGAACGATTATATAGAAACCGTACGCAAGAAAGGTTTCGTATTGCGCTGCGACGACTAAGACTGATACAGTTACCGCCGGTTCACACCAATCCGCTATCCGGGATAGGAGCCTGCGATATAATCTCTAAGGTTATGAATTTCAACCTTCTGTTTGGTTATGACTGCTTTTACCAAATCACCGATGGAGATCACACCGGCTACTTTACCATCTTCCATAACCGGCAAATGGCGAAACTTTCGGTCAGTCATCAGTGCCATGCAGGTATCTACGGTATCGGTAGGCTCCACGGTATATAGGTTGGAGGTCATAATTTCACTAACGGCCGTTGTTTTGGATCTGCGGCCTTTCAGTATGACTTTGTTCCGGTAGTCCCGTTCTGTAATGATTCCCCGAAGCTTATCGCCTTCCATAACCAGCAGTGCTCCGATATCTTTATCTGCCATTTTTTCAATTGCTTCATACACGGTGTCTTCCGGTTCGATATCAAATACTTCGTTACCCTTTTCATTTAGGATGTTACGTATAAGCATAAAGCCCCCTTTTTGGTGAAAAGAAAAATTATCAACTTATATTATAATATATAACAAACAATAAAGCAGAAATAAAACAGTGCGGCTGATGGATTTACAGACCAAAGAGGAGTTGGTGGGCTATCTCAGGAATTTTATAACCGAAGAGCGATGGATAACCCTAAATAAAGTACTGCAGGAACGCACACGCTATTTTACAGTGGTTCTGGAGGATATATATCAGTCCCATAACGCCAGTGCCGTATTGCGCAGTTGTGACTGTTTCGGAATTCAGGATGTTCATATCATCGAAAACGATCATAATTTTAGCCTGAGTAAAGGGGTGACCATCGGCGCCGATCGGTGGCTGACCCTGCATAAATACCGTTCGGAAGGAAGCGATAATACGCTGGACTGTTTCAGCGAACTTCGCGAGAAAGGGTACCGTATTATAGCAACCACCCCTCATGAAGAGGAAGTCACCATCGATAAACTGCCCATTGACTCAAAAACGGCCCTGGTATTCGGGGCGGAGCTGCCGGGCCTTTCTGAGACGGCGATAGAACATGCCGACGGGTTTGTAAAAATCCCGATCTACGGGTTCAGCGAAAGCTATAATATATCGGTAAGTGCGGCACTATGCCTGTATGAGATCTCTCAAAAGCTTCGTAAAAGCAATATGGAGTGGAAGCTGATGAAAAGCGAAAAACAGGATCTTAGACTTGAATGGCTGGAAAACTCTATCCGCGCCAGTGACATGCTTAAGGAAAAGTTTTTTAAAGAAAAACAATGAACCGGAATCGGGCTGATTCTAGCCGAAACCAACTATTTGAATTAAAGTAGGGCCATAGAAATTATTCTATGGCCTCACTAATGCAATCTGTTCGTATGTCACAGTCCCTCAGGATTAATAACAATATCGATCCGCCTATTTAATTTTCTTCCCTGGGCCGTTTCATTATTAGCTATAGGATTCGTTTCACCATAACCTTTAGCTTCCATCCGTAGAGGTTCAATATCCATATTAGCTAAGAGGTACGACATAACAGCATCTGCACGTTCCTGAGAAAGCGTCATATTTAGTTCGTCACCACCTTGCGAGTCGGTATGCCCTTCAACGGTGACCTTGCTTTTAGGAAACGTGTTGATAGCTCGTTTAACCTTGGTAAGGATTTCAAAATGCTCTGGTTTTATTTCAGAATTACCTACGTCGAAATTTAATCCCTTTAGGCGAATGATGGCAATATTGCCATCACGAATTACCCGGGCTTCTTCGCTGGTAAATAGATTGTTGATGGTATCAAAGCGCTGCCTGAACTGGTTCATAGCTTCAACTTTCTGGCTTATCTCCGTTCGTTGATTTGTAAGCTCTTCCAGTTTTTCACGCAATTCCCGGTTGGCTGTTGTAAGGCTATTGTTTTCCTGCCTCAGGCTCTCTATTTCCTGTTGTTGCTTGCTAAGAGAATCTTTTAAAGCATCAATTTCATTGATGATAGTATCTGCGACTTTTTCAAAACCTTCATCAAATCTGGCATTTAGCAACAGCTGTCCTGCAACACGTTGATAAGGCTCTTCTGCCATAAGTATCACTTCTTCGCGTGTTCTGTCATTCCCGTCCAGTTGTTCAATATGCCGGTGAAGATATAACGCATGGCTGGCTTCGTATTCAGCCTGTTTTGCAAGATTTCGTGCTTCATCGGTATCATATCGGCTGTTTTCAAGGGCTGCTTCGGTGTCATTTACCAGTTTTTTTGCTTTCTCAAGAGTCTTTGGAGCCTGATCAGCAGCATCAACCTGTTCGGCTTTTCTAATTAAGGTTCTAGCCGATTCCAGAATGTTAGACTTTATTGCAATAAGCTCGGCTTCACGATATATTTTCTCCGCACTTGCCGCTTCTTTCTTGGCATCCCTGGCATCACCATCTTCCAATTCTTTCGCAGCTCCGTTAAATTCTTTTACAGCATCATTCCATTTTTCTGATGCATATTGGGGAGCCTGGGCATCAATGGCATCGCTTCTTGCTGCAAGTACATTCGTAAAGGTTACTTCTGCAAGCTTTGTAGCTTCCGAGGCTTTGTTAAAATATTCGACAGCTTCACTTAGTTTTTCCCGTATATCCTGCAGGTTGTCCCCGTCGCGTAAAGCTTTTGATGCTTCTTGGTACCGCTGCATACCTTCTTCGTAGTTGTCGGGCGCCAGCAACTTAGCATTTGCTTTGTTAGCTTCTTTAAGAGCCATATCTGCTTCTTTAAATAGAGATTGTCGCAGATCCTGTGATTGCGCATATCCCGCTGTAACAGATACAATCAGACTAATGAACAGTATATTCAGAAAATTTTTAATTGAAAACATGGTCTTTTTTTAAATTACTTAAGCGTATGATGCCGATTATCGGGCATTTATTTATCAAAAGGTTATACACCAATGGTATATAAGGAGTATTTAAGCAAAAAAGTTCATTAAATTACATAGATAACTTCAAGCCTATATTATTAAGAAAAGGCTAATCTTTCTTCCTATCTAAGATTGACTTTTTTAAGCTTGTAGTTAGCGTGACGCTAAATCATTGGCCATGCTCCTAAAGTTCCTCTAAGCTGATGTATTCTCTTTTTTACCTTGGCAATGTCTTCTCCGCGTCGGCAGCTACATAGGCCATGACGGCCATGGTGGCGATGCATTTGTTATACTCTTCGGCACTCAGCTTGTCGATGGTATCGGCTGCAGTATGGTGATACCAGAAGTATCGTGAGCCGTCTACAACAAGGCCCATGCCCGGAACCCCTTCTCTCATGATAGGACCGATATCGGCTCCGCCGCCGCCCCGGTTGATAGTATCTGAACCGATGGGTTCCAGCAGTTTGCCGATCTCTTTTATCATGGCGAAGGCCTCATCAGAACCGCTGAAACCGAAGCCTTTAGGCTCAAATACGCCGCCATCGGACTCCATTGCAAGTATATGGTTGTCGAGCGTGCCGTTTTCCATTATCATATCCCGGTAGGCATTGCCACCACGGAGGCCATTTTCTTCGTTGGTCCACATCACGACTCTAATGGTTCTTTTGGGCTGAAGTCCCAGCTCTTTCATAATCCGCAGTGCCTCCCAAGCGGCGAAGCACCCGCCGGCATCATCCATAACACCCTGGCCTACATCCCAGGAATCTATATGCCCGCCAAAGACGACAATCTCCTCGGGTTTTTCGGATCCTTTCATTTCGGCAATGATGTTGCGGGATGTGGCATCGGGCAGAGTTTTGGCTTCCATATTTAGTAGAATGCGAATGGTATCACCGCGATTACTCATGCGGTGAATCATCGCGGCATCTTCGAGCGTGATGGCAGCATGAGGTATCTTCTTGACTCCTTCCTCATAGCGGGAAGTTCCGGTATGAGGTGTTTGCATGGAAAAAGGGCCTACCGAACGGATGAGACTGGCCACAGCCCCGACTTTAGCCGCCTCAACGGCACCGTTTAGACGATACTGAACGGTTTTTCCATAAGAGGTAAAGGGAACATCATACAGTACGATTTTCCCTTTAGCCTGTTCGGCTTTTTCTTTTAACTCTTCAAAACTACTCACTACAAGCACCTCCGCTTCAATGCCTTCCTCGGGCGTGGCAACGCTTCCGCCCAGTCCAAGCATGGGGAGGTCTGATCTGCGCGGGCTTACCAGTGTAGCAGACTCCTCACCGCGAACCCAATGGGGTACCTTTACATCTTGGGTAAATACCCGGTCAAACCCGTCCTTTTTCATCTCTTTAACGATCCAGTCGATGGAATTTTCCAGGCTCTCCGAACCGCTGAACCGGTGACCGAAGGTATCGGCAAATAGGCTGAGGTATTCAAATTTTTCATTCCCGTTCATCGCTGAATTAATAATTTTATCAGCTTCATCCCGGTATGCTTCGATATCAACATGCTGCTGGGCATGGAGAGCAGTTCCGAAACCGGAACTGCAAAACAGGAAAAGGAGGATATACCCGATACGTCTGACTGAGTTCATGCTTTTTTAAAATTGGTTGAAAATTTGAAATAAAGGATAATAAAATTGAAATAAATATCTATGTAAAATTGCATAAAACAAAAAAGGCCTGCAGTACAGGCCTCTTGATCATGAAAATATGTTTGTGTGAAACTTAGTCCAGTGACTTGGTGCTGGTTTCTGCAATTTCCTTGTACATCACGAACTCCTGGGGAGAAGTATCTGCAAACAGGTAGTTAATGGGATCGATGGGCTTATTGTCTTTATATACTTCGTAGTGAAGGTGCGGGCCTTCTGCAAGTCCGCTGCTGCCTGAAAAACCGATTACATCGCCACGTTTAACCTTGGCTCCGGGCTTGATGCCTTTGCCGAATGCGGAAAGGTGTGCGTAACGGGTCTCGTACCCATAACCGTGATTGATTACCACCAGCTGACCATAAGTTCCCTTTCTGCGAGCCATCTTGACGACGCCGTCACCTGTTGCATAAATTTCATCACCGACATTGGCCCGGAAATCAAGTCCCTCATGCATCCTGCGATACTTCAGCATAGGATGGAGGCGCATGCCGAAACCGCTAAGAATAATGCCCTTTGTGGGCTTAATAGCGGGAATATGCTTCATCTTGTTCTGGTTGTCGTTGTAGTAGCTCTTAATCTCGTTAAAACTCAGCTTTTGAATATTAATACTTCGTTCCAGGCTTTCCAGATTCTCCTCGGTCCACTTAAGAATTTCCGCTGTTTCTTGACTGTAGACGTCCATATCGGAATAAACATCAGCACCACCGGTACCTGCCTTACGTTCGTCATAGGGGATGGGTTCCATGCCTAACACAGAACGGTACATTTCGTTATCGGCCCGGGCCAGCTGCTTGACCTCAGAATCAAGATTCTTAATGGATGTTTTAGTTTCCTGCAGCTGATTTATGAGAGCCTGGTTCTCGGCTTTTAAAGCTATTTCAGCAGGAGTACCTACCGAAAATGAAAGAATGGAAATACCTACACCTGTTAAAACAACACCGCAAAGAATCCATACACAGGCTGTATAAATGATTCGCTCCAGCGTGTTGTACTGTATTGGAACGAACTCACAATTGTCCCCGTCGTAATAGAAATAATTTTTCAAAGCCATCTGTTTTTTTATTTACAAGAGAGCGTAGTTACGTAAATGTTACAATTGCGACCTAAAATAGTCATAAAAATATCTATTATAAAATTTAAGTTGTGTACAATTTATTCTATATCACCTTCAAAATATTCCACCGCGCGGGTCGGTATATTTCCTTCTCCTTTCTTAGTGGCGATGGATTTTTTCACCTTTTCCTGGAAGGCTTCCGCGGCGTCATAACCGTAATGCCGCAGCAAATAATTCATGGCAATGACCTCGGCAATAACGGTGATATTTTTGCCGGGGGTGATGGGCAGGTTGATCATAGGTATATCAACACCAAGTAGGGAAGTGGTATCCCGGTTGAGCCCTGTTCGCTCAATATCTTGCGATTCATCCCATAAGGACAACTCAAGCACTATTTCAAGGCGTTTCTGGTATCTGACGGCCCGAATACCGAACATCGACATTATATCGATAATGCCCAGCCCTCGTATCTCCATGAAGTGCTTATTCATTTCGGAAGCGGAGGTCATAAGTATATTATGTTTCTTGGTTAGCATGACTACATCGTCAGCTACCAGACGGTGTCCGCGTTCAACCAGGTCAAGCGCCACTTCGCTTTTCCCGATGCCTGATTTTCCCCCGATTAGAATACCGATACCGTATACATCGACCATAGAACCATGAACCATTGTCTGCAGGGCAAACTGGTCATCCAGGAAGTCACGGATGAGCGCCATAAACTGTGTGGTCTCAACCGGGGTACGAAAAATCGGAATGCCTTCCTTTTCTGCCATCTTAAGCAGGTATTTGGGAAGCTTGTTGCTGTCGGTCAGAAAAATGACGGGCAATTCGAATTGCGTAATATGTGAAAAAGCTTCTTTCTTTTTTTCCCTGGACAGGAATTCCAGGTACCTGCTTTCGGTATTTCCGATAACCTGAATTCTCTGGTGGGTAAAAAGCTCAATATAGCCGGCCAATGCCAGGCCGGG
>DATFJD010000456.1:0-5722 GCA_035269475.1 Halalkalibaculum sp. | reverse complement strand
TGCCGGCGGAGATTTAAAAATATGTGCTGCAACTGAAAACATCAGGAGCATGCTGATGGTATCGCAGCTGCTGAAAGTATTTGATCATTATGACACACTTGAAGAGGCTCTTGAAGCGTACAGGGAATAAATACTCAGGCCGTACTGAGCAATTTCTTCACTAGTAGACAGTGAATTTGATATTGCGGTCCAGGCCTGATTGCTGGCCGGTTCCTTTAGATTCGTATCGAATTTTATAATGATAATCACCTTTTTTCCAGCTGCCCGGATAAACCGAGCCCCAGCAGGCACTGTGTTCTGTCAACTCATTGCCGGCAGGTATCCAGCTGTCTGCAGTTGCATCCGCAATTTTAATATTGTCAGCATCATATAGGCTGTATTTAAAATTCAGGTTACGGTCAACCGCGGCCGGTTTATGTTCAACAATTAATTCCCAGCAGATAAACCTGGCATCGTTTACCGGAAAGGAGGGGGCGTAAACCCGTTCTTCTGATCCGACAGGTGTTACTCCTGCACCTTTTTCATAGGTCCAATCAGAACGTATTCTTAACTCTTCGGATCTAACAGGGTCTAAAGTTTTCGGTCTGGTGGAAATTAGCTCTCCAATCGAAAAATTATCTGCAACGTTTCCATTGGCATAGGTTTCAACAGGTTCATTTTCGGTATTTTCAGAAACCAACGTATAAAGGATAATACACAAGCAGGTCAGAAAGAGGTATTTGAGTCCGGGCATTTAGGTAATAGTTAAACTTGGTACACTCAAACTCCGTGTGATTATGTGAGACGGGCTTGAATAGTTATTGCAGATGATTACACCTAAAATACGTGGTGTTTTATAGATATATATGACGTGAAACACCGATTTTAAAAATATACGTGTTTACACCTACAAGATATGCTCTTTAAGGACGAAGAAATCTCTATGATGGATTTAGAAACGTGTCCGAATGCCTTCGGCAACTTGAAAATTAATTTTAATATTAGCATTTATTAATTTAATGTTTCCTAACAAAATCCTACCATTGGTTAAATAGAGGTGGTCAGGTGAGAGTGACTAAAATACGTGGCTGACAAATTACAAAGAATCAAAGGGTTAATTAGATGACTGAACAAGAGCAAGCTGTTGCTTTTTTAAAGCAGGAGTGGGACAAAATCATATCCGATATTCAGGCGAACTCCAATCAGATAAACAGAAACTTACGCCTTATCGACCGATACAGTACCGTCCGTGACAGCCTCAGGGAAGAGGGATATGACATTTCAGAAGCTAAAAAGTATGAGTTGACCGGCGGGTACTCTTAAATATTGACGCCTGAATCAATTGCACTTCAGCAGCACCTTTGGAAAGATAAACAACCTCGACAGCTGATATATTCCCGCTATCCCGTATCCCACAAAACGTAAATTGCATTTCCCTGCAACGGCTAACAAATTGTTTTCATTAAAAATAAATACTGCCGGCCCTCCCTTTTTCCAGAAATTTGATTACATTTTTTATCCCTGATATCCTGGGAGAATTTTAAATATCCCCTAACCAATTATTGAGGTATATTTTGCCAAACCTTCCTGATAAAAACACAGTTACGTTTTGCTTGTCCGGCCTTATTCTATTGATGCTCATTTCCTTCATCACCACATCAGTTCGTGCCCAGAATAACAACGAAGCAGTAACAGTCGATTTTCTAAACGTATATAACACTACTACCGGTAAAACCGTACAGCTTGCAGATGCTTTCCCTGATGATACCTATAACTGGCGACCGGCAGAGGAAATCCGCTCAGTACGAGAGTCGATACTGCATATCGCCAGCGGGAACTATTTTTTCGGAACTATGCTTGGCATTTCGTCACCGGAGGGCATCGACCCCCGCACTTTGGAGCAATCCAATATGACTAAAGCTGAAGCTATTGCGGCACTGAAAGAATCCGTGACCTATATCAATGAGGGCATTAAAAATATTTCAGCTGAAGATTTCGAAACCAAGATTGATTTCTTTGGAAATGAAATAACAAAGAGACAGGCTATGTTCATTTTGGGTGATCATGCTGCCGAGCATCTTGGACAGCTTATTGCCTATGCCAGATCAAATGGAGTAACACCTCCGTGGAGTCGTTGATTAAGCGGCACGTTTATATATAAAAGAAATCAATAAGAGAAGGGCTAAAAAAAGGCATGCCGGCACCTATCAAGTGCCGGCAATAGACTATTCATCAAGAGAGTATCACACATTGAGAGTATGTGTAATGCCTTGTTAACTTGCACGAAATAATTTTGTTCCCGAAAAAATACATTTTCTAATATTTATTAAAAAAGTGCCTCATAACCCTTTTTAGGGGCTTTATAGGGGATATTTTTTCTATGGACGAAAGGCAATACATGTTGCGCGGAACATTTAATCCGTGACGAAACCGCGCTTCTCTGCGTATTCCAGTAGCTGGGTCTTTAATAGGTTTCTGCCTCGGTGAAGCCTGGACCGTATGGTGCCAATAGGCACGTCAAGCATGGTGGCGGCCTCCTCGTAGGTAAACTCTTCTATATCACAAAGCAGCACTACGGTTCGAAAATCCTCGGGAAGGTCCTCCAGTGCTGCTGAAACATGGTCGTCTATCAATTCGCGGTACATCAAATCCTCGAGGTCGGAGGTATCGGTGCTCTCGGCGCGAATGGACTCGTAGAATGACGACACATCATCGAAATCTACCTGGTTAGGCTGTTTGGATCTTTTGCGGTAGTCATTGATAAATGAGTTCTTCAATATGCGGAAGACCCACGCCTTTGGATTGGTGCCCATCTCATAGCTGTCAAAAAATCGAAATGCTTTGACAATGGTATCCTGAACCAGATCCTCTGCCTTGTCAGGGTTCTGGGTTAATTTCAGTGCAAAATTATACATCGCATCCAGGTGAGGAATAATTTCGTTTTCAAAATCTTCCTGTTTCTTAACCTCATCTCGTGTTAGTTCTGCCATACCGGCCGGTGTAAAAATTATCTCTATTGCTTAACTCCCGGGATCAAGTCTGTGAATTATTAAAATCCCAGTTTTGCAAGCACATACTGGTACAGTAAATAGAGCTTGCGTCCTTTATATACTTCTCCTTCTTTCAAATAAGCTACTGTTCGGGAATTAACTTGTATAAAAAAAGTATAATCCCGCAACAAAGTGGCGCCTATTTCTGAATCCAACAATGGCTTAATACCCCCATAGTTCCTGATTGATTCTCTAAGCATCACATCACTAGACATATCAAGCTGTATAGCTGATCTGCCTACATGATTAATAGATATAGAACCTCCGGGTCCCGTCACGTTAAGGTCTATATCTACTTCAATCATTCGTATCTGTTTTTAAGCTGTAGTTTACTCAGCTCTTTCCCGGGTATGAATCTTTACCGTGCCATTAAGCTTCCATTTGGCGTGATTTGCGTTCTCGGTAGCGGCACTTGGCACATGTACTTCCAGATCTTCGAATGCATAAGTGATCTGAGCATTGCGCCCGGTTAGTTTATCATATAATCCGATAGCCAATTCCGGCCATTCAGTAGTTCCCTGTGACATAATGGTATGATTTAGTTAGCATTAATTGCCCTCCTTTAAACACAATGCTCTTAAAATCATTCCGGCAAGCTTAATTTTTTTGGACACGGATGAAGCGGATGCAGCAAATTTACACTGATCTTTAAAAAGGAGTTTATTATAAAGCCGGCGCCAATTAGCATAATCCGCGACAGCCATGCTCTTCAAAACCCTGACAATCAGCATTATTCGCGGCATCCGTGTTCCATAAAAAATCCCGACCGCAATCAAGCAGCCGGGATCATCTGTAAGTATGCAGGCTTTAAATGCATGTAGCTCACAGAGTAAATAAGACTCCCTTTCCGTGAAAAAGTTACAACTAATCTCAGTTCTATCAATTATTTAACATCAGGCCATGGCCGGTTCAAAAATATTTCTGATTTTTTCATCTTAAAACAACACTACCTTAGTAAAAAAATATACAATAAGATTTATGGAATTTGGCATTTATACCTTTGTTGAAAACACTCCCGACCCGGATACCGGTGAAAAGTTAAAACCGGTTGAACGCATGCATAACCTGCTGGAAGAAATAAAGCTTGCTGATGAAGCCGGCCTAGATATTTTCGGCATTGGGGAACACCACCGAGAGGAGTACCTCTCTTCTTCACCGGCTACCATTCTCGCTGCGGCGGCCGCGCAGACCACCCGTATTAGCCTAAGCAGTGCTGTTACCGTGCTTGGCTCGGAAGATCCGGTCAGAACCTGGCAGCAGTTTTCCACACTGGATCTCATCTCGGAAGGCCGCGCCGAAATTATGGTGGGACGCGGTTCATTTATTGAATCGTTTCCGCTATTCGGGTATGATCTGCAAAACTATGATGAGCTGTTTTCAGAAAAGCTCGACCTGCTGATGAAGTTGCGAGAGCAGGAAACCATAACCTGGAAAGGCAAGCATCGCCCTTCCATTGAAAACCGGGGCGTCTATCCCCAACCCCTCCAGCAGAGACTGCCAGTATGGGTGGCTGTAGGCGGGACCCCGCAATCTGCCTACCGTGCGGGAGCACTCGGCCTGCCGATGGCACTGGGAATTATCGGCGGCAGGCCCGCACAATTTAAATCACTGGCCGACATGCACAAAAAAGGTGCCCGAAAAGCGGGGCACTCAGAGCCCTCCCTCAGCATCAACTCGCACGGTTTTATTGCCGAGACCTCTCAGGAAGCTGCGGATATCGCTTTTCCCGCTTTCAAGGAGACGATGGATAAAATCGGGAAGGAACGCGGATGGCCCCCGATGACCCGGGAACAGTTCGAAGCATCACGAAGCCTGGAGGGAGCAAATGCTGTAGGAAGCCCGCAGGAAGTGATTGACAAAATACTGTATCAGCATGAAATATTCGGGCATAGCCGCTTTCTGCTGCAAATGAGCGTAGGCAGCATTACCCACAAAAAACTGATGCGCTCGATTGAACTATTTGCCACCGAGGTTGTGCCGGCGGTGAACAAGGAGATCGGTAAGTGAAACCCGGTGATCTTTTAATGGAATAATGAAAGTTCGCTTGCAACCTATAAAAAACCCCGGCCTTCGAAATAGCCGGGGACTTTAAAGTTTAGCAAATCACGTTTCCTATTCCGAACCTGTGTCGGATGTAGCAATATAACTGGTCGATTCGCTAATCAAGGAAGAATAATTGTTGAAAATTTCCTGCGCTTTTTTAAAACTGCTTTTCTCATAACTACTACCCCATTTCTATTTATTATTCCCGAGAGGATTAAAGAATTACTAATAAAATGAGGAGGCTATTTCAAGAAGAGAACATGATTTAAACTCTTTTTAAATCATCAGATAGGTACAAATACCTGGAAAAGATGGGGTGCCGGACTTTAGTATTTCACCCAGGCGAATTTATCTTCTTTCAACGACACTTCCCCTTCATGGCGGTAGGCTACCAGCTTGTCTTCATTTCCTATGCTATAATCGAGACAGCAAATGTTCGCACGTTCCAGTTCCGGATTACCGGTTAGCCAATAGTGTCCGAAGAATACCGGCTTTTCATCTTTCCCGTAGTAGTTTTTTTGATGCCGGGAGAGCTTAATTTTTTTGTTTTGGCTGCCTTTAAAATTTTCGGCAAAACTCCACTCTTCAAGGCTAACCTTTCGGGGATCCTTCCACCACTTAATGCGGACTTCCTCTCTCCGGTGTCCATC
>DATFJD010000455.1:0-2637 GCA_035269475.1 Halalkalibaculum sp. | reverse complement strand
TTATGTGTAAATATGAATCAAAACTGATATCTATCGAATAGATTAACGTTACTGCCACTTGGAAATGGGATACACGCTGCTGCGCACAACATCTGGAAAAAGATTCGCCTCTTTTTTGCTGTCACTATTGGTGGCTGTATCACCCATATTATGTTCAGCCCACACCCGCGATTCCATACCCTTTCAGGAAATAAGTGCTGAGTCAAAAAGTATTTTTCAAGCTGAAAGTGTCCCATATACCGCGGTTTCTACAGCTTCCCCGCTTGAGCAAAATTACACCGAATCTTCAGAAAGCTCTGGAATGCAGCAAATTAGTCCTGTTCTGGCTTTTACAGTGGGGTCACTTACTGTTAAAGAGGACATTGGGGCTGTTAATCTGCGCATAGAATTGCTGGAAGGAAATAACACCAGGATTGAAGCCGATATTGTTTTTCTTCCGGAATCCGGCACGGCTTCTTTTTCTGATATTTCTGACTTTAGCACACAGACTATCATTTTCAGCCAATCAGATGCACCGGGGACGGTAAAGAGTGTGAGGATTCCCATCGCAGATGACATGGAGTATGAGCGGGCCGAAAAAGCGGTGTTCAGGCTGCAGAACATATCAGCTGGCAGTATTGCCGAACCTTCACTCCTTACCCTGGAAATCCAGGATAACGACATGCCGAATATCGTTATTAACGAAATTTTTGCGAATCCGCTGGAAGGTTCCGGAGATGCCAACGCCGACGGAGTTGTGAATACTTCGGATGACCAGTTTATTGAACTGGTCAATAACGAAGGAAATGCTATTGACCTCGGCGGATGGACCTTATCGGATGATTTTAGTACCCGGTTCACATTTCCCGGAGGAACGGTATTGCCGGCAGGAACCGGAGCGGTAGTATTTGGAGGAGGTAAGCCTGCCGGATATTTTGGAGGGGCACTGTTGTTTACGGCAGGTGATCTCGGGATTGATAACGCAGGTGATATCCTCTATTTGAGAGATGAGCAGGGTAATGTTGTGGAAGAAGCAAGGTATGATATGCAGGGTAACTACGGGCAGTCACTGACACGTGATATTGACATTAACGGAAGCCTGGGCGTTCGGCACTCCGAAGTTTCTCAAAGCGGAAACCGACTTTACTCTCCGGGTACAAAGACAGACGGTACTTCATTCGGCTCCAGATATGCATTAAGGCTTGAGGGAGGTGAAGGATGGCGACTGCTCTCTTCACCAACAGGTAATACTACTTTTGAAGACCTGTTTGGAAGTTTACAGATGAAAACGGCCTCGGTTTCAAACCAGGCAAATGAAGGAGCAACCATCTATGCGTGGGGCGAAGCAGGTTTCAGGCCTGTTGATGACTTTGGAAAAGAGATGGAAGCCGGCAGGGGTTACGCTGTCTATTTCCATGAGGATGATGATCCCGGTTTGCCGGGTATTCAAGGCGGTTTCCCGAAAGTTATTTACACGGATAACCCCGAATATAACGGCCCGGTCTCAGTTTCTGTCAGCTCTAAAGCGGCTGAGGGCAGCGAAACGATTTCCGGTAATGAAGGGTGGAACCTGATGGGGAATCCCTTTGGCGAAGAAGTATCTGTTAGTGAGTTGCTAAGTACGCTGAGAAGGGCATTGCAAGTTGAAAGTCCGGATCTGCAGATAAATGGCAATCTCTATGTTTGGGATCCGACAGCAAATGGCGGTAATGGCGATTACCTTGTAATGGAAGAGAATAAAGACCATAAAATCATGCCATTTCAAGCATTCTGGATTAAAATCAGTAATGCTGCTACGGGTGAGAATGTTACTGTAAGTGCAACCCTGAAACGAGACGAGCTTCGTGCCGGTAATTCAAACCTTTTTAAGGAGAGTAATCGCGAGGAATTCGGTTTTATTCTGAGCCTGAGCGATGGCGTTTCTTTTGATGATTATCAGTTGGCATTCAACCGCGATGGGGCTGTTGACACGGACATCCATGATGCATTTAAGCTGCATTCAATGAACAACAACTCACTCAGCTTGTATAGCCTGTCCGGTAAAGACAAACTTATGAAGAATGTTCTGCCTTATGGCCTCAGCAATACCTTGGAAATCCCTCTGGATTTCGATGCCGGCGGGAGGGAGTCACTCAGCTTTGGATGGGAAGGCCTTAATAGTGTGCCGGATAACTGGAAGGTCACACTGACTGATAAAAAGCTGAACAAAGAGATTAATTTACGGTCAGCGGCAGATTACCGATTTACGGTACCTCCCGCAGAAGGCAGAAATAGCCTTAAGGAAGAGGCGGAAGGGCCGGTTCTGAAGACGGAAAGGCAAGAAAGCAAAGAACCACGATTTATTTTGACGGTAAGTCCCGGAAGCATGGAACAGGCAAATTCCCCGGATATCCCCGAATCTGTAAAATTAAATCCCAATTATCCGAATCCCTTTAATCCCGCAACTACCATCAGCTACGAGTTAAAAGAAGATTCGGAAGTATTACTGAGTATTTGGAACATAGTAGGACAAAGAGTGGTAACGCTTGTTGATGGAATGAAAGAAGCCGGTGAGCATACCGCTACCTGGAATGCCAGTGAAATGCCCAGCGGTATTTATATTGCGCAGCTGGAAGTAGCCGGAGAAGTATTTATCCGAAAGATGACGCTCATAAAGTA
>DATFJD010000454.1:0-3068 GCA_035269475.1 Halalkalibaculum sp. | reverse complement strand
CAGCCCAGGCAAATTCAATAAAGGTTTCCTGGAAAAGTGATGGAAAGAGCAGAATATAGAGAACAAATTTGGTAATGCTTCCTGTATCGTTAAACATAATTCCCCCCAGAATCAAATTGGTAATAGCTGATATGTAGCGTTAGAGTAAGCTGAAGCACTGATGCTCCGGCTAATTGGTGTCACTTATAAGAGAGGAGGGGCGGCGCGATGTTACAGCTCGGGAAAAGCATGCTTCTGACTGACCCAACCGGAAGCCGATAAATTACAGGTAGATATCCCCCGGAAATGCCTGAAGGGGGACATTTGTCAGCTGCGGTTTTAAAACATTAGAATTTAGGCGATTCCTGCTTTTTGCTGTTCACAGACTTCTTCTACTGTTTGGGCAACTTCCTGTGCTACTCGTTTATCGAAGGCGCTTGGAATGATCTCTTCGGGGGTTGGATTTTCCACACAATCGGCAATGGCATAGGCCGCGGCCACATACATGCGATAGGTAAACTCCCGGGTGCGGGCATTAAGGGCACCGCGGAACAGGCCCGGAAAGGCAAGAACATTATTGATCTGATTGGGGAAGTCCGACCGCCCGGTGGCTATTATATCTGCGCCGGCTTCATGCGCTTCGTCAGGCATGATTTCGGGTATGGGGTTTGCCATGGCAAATATGATGGGATGTTTTTTCATTCTTTTTATCATTTTCGCATTCAATACGCCCGGCACGGATACCCCGATAAAGACATCGGCATCTTCAAGGGCATCACTAAGATCGCCTTTTACACGGCTGTGGTTTGTAAGGTTGGCCATCTCTTTTTTGATGGGATTCATTTCCCGGCGTCCGCGAAAGAGGGTGCCGCGGCTGTCGCACATAATAACTTCCTGCACGCCCACATGTTGCAAAAGTTTGACCACAGCCACACCTGCCGCACCGGATCCGTTGATGACAATTTTCAGCTCATTAAGTTTTCTGCCGGTAACCCTCATGGCATTGATCATCCCCGCAAGGGTTACCACTGCGGTACCGTGCTGGTCGTCATGCATCACCGGGATATCCAGTTCCTGCTTGAGGCGCTCTTCAATTTCAAAACACTTGGGGGCGGCAATATCCTCCAGGTTGATCCCGCCAAAGGTTGGGGCTATCGCTTTTACTGCAGTAATAATCTCTTCGGTATCCTGGGTATCCAGAACGATGGGTACGGCATCGACTTCAGCAAATTTTTTAAACAGTACGCACTTGCCTTCCATCACCGGAAGGGAAGCTTCCGGACCGATATTGCCGAGTCCCAAAACGGCAGAGCCGTCACTTACAACCGCGACGCTGTTTTTCTTCCAGGTGTAGTCATAAGCTTTTCGCTTGTTCCCGGCGATCTCCCGGCAGGGTTCCGCAACTCCCGGGGTATAGGCTATGCTTAAATCTTCGCGCGTATCCAGCGGCATCTTTGACTCGATCGCTATCTTGCCGCCGTATTTTTTGTGTGCTTCTATGGATTCTTTGCCGTAATCATTCCGTGTAGAGGACATATAAAACTGTATTCAATTCTTTAACCTTTATTCAGATGCAAAGGTAAAGGATTTATAGTATTAAGATTTAAATAGTTCGTAAAAATAGGTGACGAAGGTAATCTGCGTATATAAAGATCCTGTGAATGAATGGCTCCTATAAAAACGGGAGTACACAGATCCCGGATAGCAGGTACAGACCGGGTTGGTGCTCCCGATTTGAAATTTAATCCGGAGGATCCATCGGCAGTGTTCAATGATAAAATAGATATATAGAAGGGAAGGCTATGCTGAACGGCGCCTACCCTTTATAAAGCTATTTTTCCGTGCTGAATTCGGTCATCCTATCCTGAACATTAAATACATTATTGTCCCTGTCAATGTCAGCCAAGCGTTGTGAAGGATCAATCTCAAGGCGTTTGATTTCCGAAACCGGCCTATCGATTTTTAGCGTGTAGCTTGGGTATACCCAGGGCCAGTCTTGCTTAACTGTTCGTGTTATATCCGCGTATTCATCATTGGGCTTTTCACCGCGCATAATGCGCAGGGGCACATAGAAGAGTTCCTTGGAACCGTCCTGGTACTCTACCATCAGGTCAATAGGCATGGGGGTAAGGTCAACCCGTTCGAGCGTCACGTAGGTTGCATCACCCTCACCGGCAACGGTTGTAATGCCGTAGTCGATGGTTTTCGTGCTTTCAATAAAGTACTGGTAGTACCAGTCGAGCACCATGCCCGACTGTTCTTCCATTACGCGCAGAAAATCTCGGCCATCGGGATGCTTGAACTTCCATACTTCAAAGTAGCGTTTCATTCCCTTGCTGAAATTTTCATTGCCTATGATATATCTCAGCTGGTTAAGGAATACGGCGCCGGTTGAGTATGATGCGGTACCGTAGGCCCTGTTGGTATGATAGTGGTCGGCATGGGTATCGAGGGCTTCAAAATTGCTGCTTCTCTGGAGATTGAAATACGAAGCGTAAGAACTGCCGTGGGGATTGGACATCTTCGGCCGTTCAAAGAGTTGCTGCATGGTTAGCGCTGAAGCATAGGTGGTAAAGCCTTCGTCCATCCAGGGATAGCGGCTTTCATTGGTGGCAAGAACGCCATAATACCACATGTGAATCAGTTCATGAACGGTAACACCCACCAGGCTTCTGAGCGATCGATTGCCGGTAATGAGCGTTCCCATGGGATATTCCATTCCACCGTCGCCTCCCTGTATGACACTGAATTTTTTGTATGGGTACTTGCCGAAGTTTTCACTCATATACTGAAAGGCCTGTGCGGTATACTCAGGCAGCTGTTCCCAGTTTGCCAGCAGTTCTGCCTGCCTGTTGCTTTCGGCATTGATGGCCACCGGATCTTTCTGATAGAAGAAATGCAGCATAGGTCCGTTTGGAACCTGTTTGGTAGTGTGCACATAATCAGGATCCGCACCCCACATGAAATCATGAACGTCTTCAGCTTTCCACCTCCAGGTCAGCTTCTCTGAATCCGGCCGATCTACTTCTGAGCCTTCTTTCTCGTATCCATGGCCTATCTGTTGGGGGTTTTGCAGGTGTCCCGTACTG
>DATFJD010000453.1:0-2689 GCA_035269475.1 Halalkalibaculum sp. | reverse complement strand
AAGATTTTTGACCGTGAAACTCAAGCTCAAAGTAAACAAAGATAAAAGTGCTGTCAGTCGACCATGGATAGGTAAATTCTTAGGATTCACATATTTTCAAATGTGTGGACAGTCCAAAATCCGGATTCATGCCAAAAGCATAAAACGGTTTAAGGATAAAATCCGGGAATTGACCTGCCGCAAACGGGGTAAAAGCCTGTGGCAGGTGATCCAGGAGCTGAACCAGTATTTTCGAGGATGGTGGAACTATTTTCGGCTTACAGATGCCAGACACTTCCTCAAAGGGCTCAAAGTCTGGATACTGCGGCGGCTGCGAAGCCTTGTTTGGAAACAATGGAAGAATCCCAAAACCAGGGTTCGTAACCTTAAAAAACTTGGTATTTCGCACCATGATGCCATGCTTTGCGGCAATGCCCGCAAAAAGTATTGGCACATGAGTAAAATCAAGTGGGTTGCCATTGCCATGCCTGAAAGATATTTCATCGACAAAGGATTGTATCTACCCGGGAACTGATGCCTTAAATCAGCCGAACCGCCCTGGTACGTGATCGCCGGGTAGGTCGGAGGCCTTACGACCTCCTTCCCCCCTAAGAACCCTGCGTGAGACTTTCACCTCACAGGGCTCAAGCATTGATAAGGCGCCGTTAGGCACCCAGTAGATGATCTTTTAGAACGTTTATCAAAGTATTCTTTCCAATGCGGATCATACGGATTAGCATTGGCCTTGATTTTGATATGACGACGAATGGGAATGCTGCTCATTGAGAGCAGTTCGAGTTTACCGTTTTTCTCACGGAACACCCAGTTTTTCGGTCCTTTTCGCTGGAAGTATTTAGACTTTATCCATTTCAAGGATTTATTCGGGTGCCTCCTTTTCGCCCATTGCCATGTCATTTCCCACATTGCACTATCAATTTTATCAAAGGCGTGTTGACTGACAACGTGTCGATAATAGTTTCCCCATCCTCTGATTAACGGATTGAGTTTAGCTATGAGGTTATCAGTTTTGGCTGCTTTATTAGCTATTATAATGTCTTTGATCTTTTGCTTGACTGATATGATGCCGGATTTTGAAGGCTTGATCAGCAGTTTGTCCTTATACTTTCTTATGTTAAATCCCAGAAAGTTGAATCCGTCGTTAATATGACTTATTCGGGTTTTTTCCGCTGATAATTCCAAGCCTCTTTCTTTAAGGAATTGTACAATAATCGGCTTTACCCGGCTTGAAAGCAGGTTCTCCGTATTGCCGGTTATGATGAGTCGAGTAGCCCGAGGGAACCGCCCCCTCAGGCCCTCACAGAACCGGACGTGAACGTCTCCGCTCATCCGGCTCCTATTGACCAGCCTATGCATAGAGCAATAAAACGGCTTTGCTTGGTTCAATCCAATCCTCCTGTTTCCAGTTGTTTTCTTTACTTCAAGCTGGTCAATGCTTCCCCTTCGCTCCAATTCCATTACAGAATCTTCATCACTACTACGGGTCGCTCCGCCCCTGTGCCCTGCATCGGTACTCTCATACTTACGGGTCCTCCGCTTGTATTTCTCCCTTAGCATCAGGGCGACAGGTTCCCACGTTCCACACAAAAGCCTGTCCCAAGTTCACGCCACCTTTATGCCGGAGGCCGCACGGCCAGTAAACAGGTAACCGCCGAACTTATCCCGGGTTAACGACTCCCCCCCGGTTTTGACCTCATCCCTACGCTTTCGACACTTCAATAGTGATTCACTTGCGTTCGTCTCCTTGGGACCTACCTGACAAAATCTTGTTCTGCCTTTTCCGTAACGCTCACCACCCCGGCTCTTAACCGGCGCAGCTTACGGTGGTTTGAAGCCTCCACCTGCATGGCGGCTTCGAGGGGCCTTCCCTCATCTTCTGTGCAGCATGGCTGCACTGTTCATTGCAACAGTGTCTGCCTTCGTGGCACACAATCGTCGGCATATCTGACTAAATGAACTTTATCCTGCTTTTTGAACCTCGTTGATAGGAGGTCCTGTAGGCCATCAAGAGCCATATTGGCCAGCGTCGGTGAAATAATCCCGCCCTGTGGAGTTCCTTCTTCCGTTGGATAAAACATATCTTTTTCAAGATAGCCCGATTTTAACCACTGATTCAGTTTCCTTTTATTCATTGGAATATGTTCGATCATCCAATCATGACTGATGTGATCGAAGCATCCTTTTATATCACCTTCAAGTATCCATTGGGCACTGCCTTTCCCTCTGAGGGCATTGAAGCAAGCGCTGATGGCATCATGCACGGATCTTTTCTTTCTGAATCCGTAAGAATGGTTATCCGATGTACATTCAAAGACCGGTTCAAGCCCTGAAAGTTCCAGAGCCTGCTCAGCTCTATCATGCATCACTGGAATCCCGAGAGGACGTTTTTTGCCATTCTTTTTGGGGATATAAAGCCGTTTCAGTGGTTTCGATTTGTAGTTTTTCCTATTTAAATGACATGCTTGTTGCCATTTCTTTGCCGGTGTATCAAGTAACTTGTTGTCCACTCCGGCTGTTCTCTTTCCTCGATTTTCGGATACTCTTTTTACCGCCAAGAGTCTTCCGGCGAGTGATCTGGCCAGCAATCTTTGTAAACTTCTGACTTTTTCCTTATTGCCGGCTTTTACTGCTTTCACGATACGCGTTTGCAAACGATTTACAACTTGCCTTACTTGATTCCAGTTAATGGAAC
>DATFJD010000452.1:0-15010 GCA_035269475.1 Halalkalibaculum sp. | reverse complement strand
CGCCAGCAGAGGTCAATTTCTTCCATATGGAATTCGAAATCCTCATCGAAACCCTGCATTTCCTCAAACACCTCTTTCCGAATGGCCAGTGCGGCTCCGCTGCCCCAGAATATATCTGAAGCCTGGTCATACTGCCCATTATCTTTTTCCAGCGTATCAAAGATACGTCCCCGGCAAAAAGGATAAGCGTATTTGTCCAGAAAGCCGCCGGCAGCACCTGCATATTCAAAATATTCAGGATTTTCATAAGAGAGCATCTTAGGCTGAACTGCAGCAATGTGATCTCCGGCTTCGAAACTTTGATTGATAGCATTCAGCCAGTCTTTTTCAACCGCTACATCATTGTTCAGGAACAGCAATATATCGCCGGTGGCATAGGGCACTGCCCGGTTGTTGCCGCCGCAGTAGCCGTAGTTTTTATCGAAGGTAGCGATTTTCACCCCGGGAAAGTGTTCTTCTACCCATTCCACGGATCCGTCGCTTGAGGCATTATTGGCCAATATGATTTCATAATCGGGGTAGTCGGTTTCCGCGACGCTGGGCAGGAAATTCTGCAGGTGATGCAAGGCATTCCAGGAAACAATAATGATGCTAAAACGATGCATGTACTAATTGACGGCCGATTTTCGTTATAGGTGAAGTCAAAAAATTGTCATAGAAATGATTTAAAATTTGCATAAGCTTAAAACATCCCTATTATTTGTGCGAAATGTCGGCACAAAGATGTGAAAGATAAATTTATGATCAAAGTTGGACTCATAGCTGATACACACAACTACCTGGATCCCCAGGTTCATGAATATTTCGAAGACCGAGACGAGATATGGCATGCCGGAGATTTTGGCAATATTGACATTGCTGACGAACTGAAGCAAATCGCCCCGGTCATTGGCGTATACGGAAACATCGACGGTCAGGATATACGCAAGGAGTACCCGCTGCACCAAAGGTTTAACCGGGACGGTATCGACATCTGGATGACACATATTGGGGGCACCCTGGGCAGGTATTGCATACCCATCAGGAAAGAGATGGAGAATAATACGCCCGATGTCTTTATATGCGGACATTCCCACATCCTGAAAATTGGCAGGGACCAGGAGAAAAACCGGATGTTGTTTATTAATCCGGGGGCCGCCGGCAAACAGGGCTTCCAGGTTTACCGTACCTGCGTTCGCTTTGATATCAACGACGGCAAGTTCCGGAATATGGAAGTTATCAACCTCGGCAAGCTGGGTGAATGAGGATTAACGAGTAAAGAGTAAAGAGTAAAGCTGGAGGTACCATTTCCAGGTTTAGCACCCGTTTCACGTTTCACGTTTGCTGTCTGTCATCTCATATCTCAAAACTCACATCTCAAGACTCATACCTTTCAATAAGTTCCATGGCGTGAAACGCTGATAGAATGACCAGCGGGATGCCTCCGCCGGGATGGGTGCTCCCGCCTGTGAGATATAAGCCTTCGATTTCCCGCGATTTATTGCCGGGCCTCAGAAAGGCGGCAAATCGGCTGTTGGAGGAAGTGCCGTAGATGCTTCCCCGGTTTGATCGGTACTTTTCATGAAAGTCCAGCGGATTGATGATGGTTTGATGGACAATGCACTCTCCGAGATTATCCAGACCCCGCTTCTCGAGTTCTGAGACCACAAAATCGGCATATTCCGTACTGTGTTCCTCCCAGTCATACCGGTCACTCAGATAGGGGGCATTTACCAGTATAAAGAGATTGGAACCACCCTCAGGGGCATGAGACGGGTTTGATACCGAGGTGTCTGCTATATAGATCGTCGGATCTTCAGGCATCACCTTTTCACTGAATATCCGGTGAAATTCTTTCTCATAATCCTCGCTGAAAAAAATGTTATGGTGGCTCAGCTGTTGGTAGCGCTTATTAATGCCAAGCAGTACCACGAATCCGGAACAGGAAGGCTCAAGTTTTTTAATATTTTTTTTCTTGATATCCGGCACTGCCTCATCATCGAGCAGTTCCAGATAGGTCTCTGCCGCATCGCTGTTGGATACCACAAGCTCTGCCGGATACTCGTTGCCTTCGGAATCGAAAATGGCCTGCACGTTCTTATCCTTTACTTCAATTTTGCCAATAGCGGTGCCGAACCTGAACTCCACGCCCAGATCCCCGGCAAGCTGATGGAGGGCAGTGACAATACCGTACATGCCCCCCTCAACGTAATAGCCGCCCATGGTCAGCTCCACATGAGGTATTACGTTAAGGGTTGCGGGAGCCCGGTAGGGAGAGGAACCGTTATAGGTGGTAAACCTCTTAAAGAACTTTCGCAGATAGGGAGACTCAAAATATTGATCCACGCGCTCCGATACCGTAGTGAAAGCATCGATCCTGAAAAAATCCAGCAGGTTCAGGTTGCTCAAATCCCTGAAACCATAAAGGGGATTGAATAGAAAAGCATCTTTGGTACGATCATAAAGATCGGCCGAGTATTGAAGAAACTCTTTGTATGTATCTACATCGGCAGGAGCAATTTGACCTATCTCATCTAATGTATTTTCAAGATTCTGGTAGCAGGTAAATACGGTTCCGTCACGATAAAAATAGCGGCATATGGGCTCCACCTGCTTGAGGCTTAGATAGTCATCTATATTGGCGCTGCACCGGTTGAACAATTCTTTCAGTACAAAAGGCATCGTCAACAGGGAGGGGCCGGTATCAAAGCGAAAATTGTCGGATTTAACCCGGTTGATTTTCCCCCCGGGGGAGTCATTTTTTTCAAATACAGTAACCCGGTGACCTTCCGATGCCAGCAGGCAGGAGACGGCAAGCCCGCCCAAGCCCGCACCTATTACATGGATATCCTTAGGTTTCATTTAAGCTATTTTAACATGTTTTGATAAAAAGAGAGACTCTTCCTTTTGCAACTGCTGAAGCCCCCGACTATATTCAATTTTCTAAACATAGGTAGCTTCAATAGGTTGTGCTATCAAAATCATTCCACGGTTTAATTAATATGCTTGTTATGAAAACAATCCATGAATATAAAGATACATTCTTTTTTGGTTTAATTTTCTTGCTGGTTTTTCCCCTGCTTGCAGTTGCCCAGGAGGTGGAAATACCTGCAGATACGGCCATCAGTTCCAGCCACGAAGTAACAATTAACGGGGAAAATGTGCCTTATAGAGCTACTATCGGAAACCAGCCGGTATGGAATGAAGACGGTAAGCCTATCGCTACTTTGTTCTACACCTTTTACGAAAGAACGGATGTCAATGAACAAAGCAGCAGGCCGCTGGTGATTTCATTCAACGGGGGGCCGGGTTCCGCCTCGTTATGGATGCACCTGGGTTATACCGGGCCTCAAAAGTTGCGTATCAGTGACGAGGGATTTCCCGTTCAGCCCTATGGAGTGGAAGAAAACGAACATTCCATCCTGGATGTAGCGGATATCGTGTATGTTAATCCCGTAAATACCGGGTTCTCCCGCATACTGGATGATGAGGTAGAGAAGGAGACCTTTTTCGGCGTTAATGCCGATATCGAATACCTGGCTGACTGGATTGATACCTTTGTTTCGCGTCACAACCGATGGGTTTCACCCAAGTTCCTGATCGGAGAAAGCTACGGTACCACTCGCGTAGCGGGACTGGCAGGTGAACTGCAGGACAGGAACTGGATGTACCTGAATGGCGTCATACTGGTTTCACCTACAGGGCTAGGGGTAGACAGGGAAGGCCCCGTCGGAGATGCACTGACGCTTCCGTATTTCACGGCTGCCGCCTGGTATCACAACGCACTTCCACCGGAACTGCAGCAGCAGGATCTTGATGAGATATTGCCGGAAGTTGAGCAGTATACCATCAATGAATTTATTCCGGCTTTGAGCCGGGGAGGGACGCTGGCGGATGAGGAAAAAAGCAAGGTTGCTGAACGGGCTGCATACTACTCAGGACTCTCTAAACAGGCATTTCTTGACCATAACCTGAGAGTCTCTACCTCCTTTTTCTGGAAAGACCTGCTACGTGACGAGGAACTGACCATCGGACGCCTGGATTCGAGATACCGCGGAATTGACCGTGAAAATGCCGGGGTCCGTTATGATTTTGATCCGGCACTAACCGCCTGGAATCACGCTTTCGCCCCGGCCATCAACCATTACCTTCGAAACCGGCTGGGTTATAAAACCGATCTTCAATACTGGTTATTCGGACCGGTAAGGCCTTGGGACCGGTCAAATAACAATACCGGTGAGAATCTCCGGGAAGCGATGGCTCAGAATCCGTTTTTAAATGTCCTGGTACAATCGGGCTATTATGACGGGGGAACCCCTTATTTTGATGCCAAATATACCATGTGGAATATGGACCCGTCCGGCAAGCTGCAGAACCGTATGAGCTTTAAAGGCTATCGCAGCGGACACATGATGTATCTTCGTGAAGAAGATATCAGCACCTCAAACAATGACATCAGGGAGTTTATATTGAATTCTATTCCCGAGGATGGCGTGCCTGCAAAATATTAACAAAGAATTTCCCATTTTACTTTTAATTAAAAGTTAAACCGAGCGCCCATGAAAAATGTATATCTGCTGTTTCTGATGAGCCTGTTTGTATTAATGAATGTATCCTGCACCGAGGAAACCAAACAGGAAGAGGAGTTTTATCTTTTCGTGGGTACCTACACCGGGGAGGGCAGTGAAGGTATCTACCTGTACCGTTTTGATTCTGCCGATGGAACCGTTTCACCGGCGGATACGGTATCGGGCGTAGAAAATCCTTCCTACCTCTACCTTTCCCCGGATAACCGTGCTCTTTATGCCGTAAACGAGCTGGCGGATTCATCCGATGCCACAGTCAGCTCTTACTCTTTTAACCCGGAGAGCGGTGAAATAGGCTTCCTGGGACGGCAATCGAGCAGAGGCGGAGCTCCATGCTACGTCAGCACGGATAAAACCGGTAAAGCTGTTTTTGCCGCAAATTATGTGGGCGGTTCATTGGCAATGTACCCGGTTAGTGAAGACGGGGCTTTGGAGGAACCAAAAACGGTCATTGAGCATGAGGGCAGCAGCGTCAATGAAAGCCGGCAGGAAAGCCCGCATGTACATTGTACAATCATTTCTCCCGATAACACGATGTTATTTGCAGTAGACCTTGGTACCGACAGGGTGACCGGCTATGCATTCGATGCAGAAAATAATACCCTGGCAGCCGAACCCGCTATCCTTTACCAAACCGAAAAGGGAGCCGGCCCCCGGCACCTTACCTTTCATCCCAATGGAGAGTATGCATACCTGGTTAATGAGTTAAACGGAACGGTTGAGGCATTCAACTATGCGGGCGGATCACTGGAAGCCATTCAAAACGTTAGTACCCTGCCTGAAAATTATGAAGGAGCTGTTTCAGGTGCTGATATTCGTGTATCTCCTGATGGCAGGTTCCTGTATGTCTCAAATCGGGAAGATCTCAATAATATTGTAATCTATGCTATAGATGAAGCCAACGGTAGACTGAAGAGGGTGGGAGAGGAATCATCCGGCGGCGTGCATCCCCGCAATTTCATGATAGATCCTACCGGCAATTATTTATTGGCTGCCAACAGGCACAGTGATAATATTGTGGTCTTCAAAAGGGATAAACAGACAGGTTTGCTGTCTGCCACGGGTATTGAAGTTAAGATCTCACAGCCCGTAAGCCTTCAGATGGCCCCGGTAAATGGGGATTGAATTATATACGCTTGTACCCTAATAAATACTTTGTTGTAAAATTCAACTTACAAGAATCAAATAACAAACAACGCTCAAGGTATCAAGGACGGAAACTGTGAGTAAACTATATTTAGCTCATTCGGTCATTTTTAATTTGTCACTTGTTTATTATTTGACCCCTGTTATTTGTTGTTTCACCAATGATAGCTTATTTCGAACTCGCTTTGCTAACCCCGGATTCATGTTCCTAATTCACATTTTCCCTTAACCTTAGATTAGCCACGGTCTCTATGTGGTAGGTCTGGGGAAACATATCCACCGGCTGCACTTCCAGAATATCATAGACTTTGTTCAGCTCTTTTAGGTCACGGGCCATCGTAGAACTGTTGCAGCTGACATAGACTATTTTTGGCACCTTCAACTCCATGAGACGCTCTACCACATCAGGATGCATGCCCGAGCGCGGCGGATCGGTGATGATACAGTCAGGTTTGCCGTGATTGGCAATCATGACCCGGTTGAATTCATCTTTCATATCGCCAAGAACAAAGTCTACATTCTCAACTTCATTTTCTTTCGCATTCTGTATCGCATTTTCAATAGCCACGTCAACTACCTCAACGCCGACTACTTTTTGGGCTTGTTGGCTAAGGTACAGGCTTAAGGTCCCAACGCCGCAATAGAGGTCATAGACGATATCGTCTTTTTGAATATCGGCGTAGTTTTTAGCCACATCATATAGCTTCTCTGCTTGCTGCGTATTGGTCTGAAAAAAGGCGTTGGCATGTATGTTGAAGTGGTAGGGACCTATATAGTCAGTAATATATCCTGGCCCGTACAAGACCTTTTCATATCGGCCCACTGCGGTCGGGCTTTTGGTGTCATTGATATTGACAACCAGGGTGGTAATTTCAGGGAAAGCCTCAAGAATGGCATCTGATAGTTTCTGAATCGTGTCCTCCTCGTCTTTGAAAGTGACAAGATTGACCATAAGGTCATCGGTATGATGCGAATTTCGAACCACTACATTACGCATGAAACCTTCATGGTCGATGGTATTATAAGGTTCGATGTCATGATCCCGGCAGTAACTGCGAACAAATTCCAGGATCTTATAGGATACCGGAGCCTGAAGGTGGCATTCCTGAATGTTCAGAATTTTATCAAAACGCCCCGGAGCGTGCAGTCCGGCTGCGAAACAGCGGTCACTGACAAATTCATCCTTGTTGATCTCCTCTCGGCTCAGCCACCGCTTATGTCCTACGGAATATTCCATCTTGTTCCTGTAGTAGAAGATATCATCGCAGCCGATCGTAGGGTTTACCTCAAGATGGGTGAGGCCGCCGATACGGTGCATGTGATCACGAACCTGGTCCTGCTTAAATTCAAGCTGGTGCTCATAGTTTACATGCTGCCAGTTGCACCCCCCGCACTCCCTGGCGTGCCGGCACTTGGGTTCAATTCGCTGCTCGCCTTCTTCCAGCACCTCAAGTAGCTTGGCTTCACGGTAGCTTTTCTTCTTTTTGATGATTCGGACCTTAACCTTGTCTCCGGGTGCCGTATTGGGTACGAATACCGCTAATCCGTCAACTTTTGCCAAGCCTTTTCCCTTAAAAGCGGCCGATTCAATTTCCAGCTCAACTTCTTGTCCTTTTTTTAATGCCATGTAGATTTGTAAAACTTAAAGAGATTCTTTCGTGGATTGGTAATAGCTTTGAAACTGCAGGCTATAGGCCTCAACTTTCCCGGTATGCTCCTGGAGGGTTTTGGTGGTAATGTCAAGCTGTTTCATAGCTATCATCGCGAGCTTTTCCATGAATTTGAGTGCAATGGCCGGGTGCCTTTTCTTGAGGGTTTCAAAATCAGGTTTAAAGAAACCCAGTAAGATGCAGTCAGTCAAGCATTTAGCGGATGAAAATCTTCGAAGTTCATAACCGATGGAGAGTGCTCCAAAACTTTCAGGAGATTCCAGCTTAAAGGTGAAATTTTCCCTTTCTGAGTCTGCATCCGGTTCGATGATTAATTGCACTTTTCCCTCTTCGATAAAGTACATGCCGGTTCCCGGGTCAGCCTGGTAATAGATATATTCTCCTTCTTTGTATTTTCTGCGATGGCAAAGCTGGAGAAATTCATATCGCTCCGCTGAAGAGAAGTTCTTTAGGAAACGGGAGTTAAATATAATTTTACCCTGATTTTTAATGGATTCAAATCGTTTTGAACCTAGCATGATTTCAGTATTTGAGGGTTAAATGCAGCTATTTAGAACGAATGACCGATACCAAAGCTAAAATATAGCTTTTTATTGTTAAACCAACCCTCCTGCAAATCGTGTATCCGGAATGCAAAGTCGAAGCGAACCACCACATATTCCCAGTCAAGTCGCAATCCCAGGCCGGAGCCCACTGCAATTTGTTTATAAAATTCGTCAAAAAAGAATTTTCCTTGCCTCAATATGCGCCTTCGTTCTTCAATTGTTGAAGGATCTGTACCGGCATCGCCACCGCTTACCTGCGTCCGGGGACCGTACCATATATTGCCCGCATCCGTAAACCATGCGCCGATCCAGTTTGCCGAAAGAAAATTCCTGATTAGGGATTGGCGCGTCTCGGTTTGCGCGAGCAGTTTGATTTGCCCCCCGTTGATCGTGACATCATCCAGCGGAATGCCGCCCGGTCCCAGGCTGTAGATATCCCAGCCCCGAATGTCATTGCTTCCACCGGCATAAAATCGCTGGTTAAGGGGAATGGAGGTATTTTCTCCATAGGGAAGTGCAAAACCGCCGAAAGCACGATAGGCAAATACAGCGTCGTTTGAAATGGGGATGTATCTCCGGTAATCGGCCGTGCCTTTAACGAAGCGGCTGTATGCCAGGCTATTAGAGCTTACGCTGACAGGAGAGGGCAGGGTTCCTTCAATGGTACTGGGAGTAACGATATAACGGTCAATCAGGTAAGGGATATTGCCGCCCACTGCCACTGAGTATTCACTGAAATAACCGTAGTTTCTTTGTATGATATCCGTCCGCTGGCTGCGAAAGGTATAGCGGAGAACCGAGGATATCTGTGGCCGGAAGTCTTCAAGAATGCGCTGCAGTTCAAATGAATCTTCCCCGAACTCCTCTTCCAGGGACTGGCGAAACTGCGGGGAGGGATCGGTATCGAGTAAATCAAGTTCGAATAGGTCCAGGAAGCTGGAATAGCGATTATTGTGATTCACTTCATACCGAAGGTTAAAGCGCGTATCCGAGTTGATATCAAATAGCAGCTGGTTCGACCGGCTGAATGTAAGGGTATAACGTGTTCTGGCATTGGTAAATGAGGGGCGGTCGTCGAGGGCGGCAAAAGGGAAATTGAGCCTTGGAAGCGAATACTCTATGCGCGTCTCAAAACTTCTGAAAAAGCGGCTTTCAAAAGAGCGCTGGCTGGAATCCGGGGCAATATCACGCAGGGTTTCCGAGCTTACGTACTCAAAACTGCCATTGACCCCAAGCTGAAGGTTCTCGGCTTTACCGAACAGGTTGTTGTTATTGTAGGTAACTCCGGCACCCGAGCCGAAACCGTACCTTCTCATTCCGAAAATATTAAAGTTAACAGAGTGCTTGGGCAAGGTTTGCAGGGAAAACATGGCGGGGATTTGGTCTCCGGTGTAGTCCGGCTGAGATCCGTCTTCACTTAGGCCGAACTGCCTGATGTTCATCATGCCCAGGTTCTGAAATTCGTTGATAGACCGTATGTAAAGCGAATTATTGAATATGTCGCCGGGCTTGAAGAGTATCTGGTCGGTGAGCAGGCTGAATTTAGTCTGTGCCGACTCCTCTTTTTGCAGGTAAATTTTTGTCAGCCCAAGGGTATAGGGTTCTCCGCTTACGGTGTCCTGCTGCTGGTAATTAATCTCTTCGTCCGGACCGGCAAGACTTATATAAAGATCTCCAAAAGTGTACTTTTTGCCGGGATCAACGGTAAAAAGCACATTTAGCTCCGTAGAATCCTGTCCCGAACGCTTTACCTGTGCCAGTATGGAGTCACGCCCGACTGCGGCATGGCCGTTATTTTTGAGAAAGGTAATAATGCGGTTCCGCTCAAGTGAGAGTTCATTTTCTATATAGGGCCTGTCGACCCGGTAGGTAGAATCGTTAATCTGATCCCGCGTGAGCTGGCTTCTTCTGTAAAAGTCAGTCAGTTCTCCCTCTTTTTCTATATCGGGCATGCCAGAGTAGGCAATAGTCTCAATATAGGAGCGGGGGCCTTCCTCAATGAGAAAGGAGACTTCCACCTTGTCGGACTTAAATTCTACGATGTTGGTATCGACGGCAGCTTCCAGGTATCCTATGGTCTCATAATATCTCCGGATGCGCTCAATATCGGTTGCTACAGTCTGCCGGTCAAGCAGTGCGGGAGGTTCTCCGAATTTGCCGGTAAGCTTATAAATGAAGTACCAGGGGGTGAAGCGCGGTATGCCCAGGAACTCACGGTTGGTGTGCGTTCTGACCAGGGTTTCCAGGGTATTTTCTTTTACATTGTCATTGCCGACAAAGCGAACGACTCGAATTACTTTATCGGTAGTATCGCTTGCCGAGGCATTTTGGGAAAGAGCAGGGGATACTCCAGCTGAAAGCAGTATGGTAAAAGCAAATAAATAGAATGCCGTGATATTTTTAAATAACAAGATGCTGAGCCGAAATATTGGGAGATATTCATAAAAAACGGTTGCTCTGAAAAATCAGAGCAACCGAATAAAATAACGTTTTTATACTCAATTTATTTAAACATCATCATAATCAAAGCCTTCATCTTCCTCATTATGGAAGAAATCTTCTTTTCGGATGTAGTCGGGCCAGATATCCTCAATGCCTTCATAAATCATATCTTCGCCTTCCTCGATTTCATCCAGCTCTTCAAGATTGCTTATAACTTGTTGTGAAAGGCCGTTACGTTCGGCCCATTCAATTAGTTCTTCACGTGTAGCAGGGAATGGAGCGTCGTCCAAAGCTGCTGCTAGTTCAACAGTCCAGATCATAAAAAAATGCTTCTAGTTTTTAGTGTTCTATTTGAGTTTCTTAGGTTGTTATAAAAAGCTTTGTTTCATAAAATTCAAGTAATTCTTCAATAAATATGAATTTATTTTGTTATCTATAACTCAAAGATCAGCAAAATAATTCTTATCTTATTGTTTCTTCACTTATAAACCTAATTCTAAAAGGAATATTATATGTTTGGTGGTATAGGCGTTCCCGAGGTCATGATTGTGCTTTTGGTTATTCTACTTTTTTTCGGTGCTAAACGAATTCCGGAACTTGCAAGGGGTATCGGTCAGGGGATTAATGAGTTCAAAAAAGCTTCTGATGATATCAAAAAGGAGATAGAAAAAGGAGAAAAAGAAGGCTTCAGCTCATCCGAGAAAACACAAGCCAAGGACTCACAAGAACACGCAACTGAAAAATAAGTATACTCTTTGAATTTTCGAGATTTTACTGAGATTCGCGAATCCATTAAAACCGGCAATTTAACCCTACCTGAACTTGCTCATCATTATTTAAGCAACATTGATGAAACCAATGAGGAGATCAATGCCGTTGTCAGCTATGACCGGAATGAGATCATAAGTCAGGCAGAATCCATTCAAAAGAAAATAAAGAACGATTCTGCCGGACGGCTGGCCGGAATGGCAATTGGCATAAAGGACATCATTTGTGAAAAGGGAAAGAATACCACCTGTGCCTCCAAAATGCTGGAGGATTTTGAAAGCACTTATGATGCTACAGTTATTCAGCGCCTGAAAGCTGAAGATGCCCTGCTGCTTGGCCGCCTCAATATGGATGAATTTGCAATGGGCTCCTCCAACGAAAACTCTATATACGGCCCCGTTAGAAATCCAAATGACCTCGAGAAGGTACCGGGAGGTTCTTCAGGAGGAAGCGCCGCCGCCGTTGCTGCCGAATACTGCACTGCAGCCCTGGGCTCTGACACAGGCGGCTCGATTCGTCAGCCGGCATCCTATTGCGGGGTAGTGGGTTTGAAGCCAACTTACGGGCGCGTATCCAGGTATGGGCTGGTTGCATTTGCTTCTTCATTTGACTGTATAGGACCGCTTACAAATTCAGTAGAAGACGCAGCAACCCTACTTGAAGTATTGTCGGGCTACGATGAGCATGATAATACCTCATCGAGCCGTACGGTGCCTGATTACAGTGAAGCGGTCAGCGATCCCGGTTCAAACATAAGAATCGGAGTACCGGAAGAGTATTTCGGGGAAGGGCTGGATGATGAGATCAGGGAAGGCATACAGGCTCAGCTGAAAGATTTGGAGAACGAAGGAGCGGAACTGGTACCAATCCATCTGCCGCATATGAAATACGGTATTGCCACCTACTATATTCTAGCCACGGCTGAGGCCTCAAGCAACCTGGCCCGATATGACGGCATACGGTTTGGTCACCGGGCGGATATCGATGAAGTGGAGCAGGAGCTCCACCAGGAAAAAATGGCCATCCAGGAACAGATGGAACTCGCTACCGGCGACAAGAAGATGGAATTAAGTAAAGAGCTGGAATCTGCCGATTCCCCGCTGGTCAGGCTCTATAAGAAAAGCCGTACAGAAGGATTCGGGCAGGAGGTTAAGCGCAGAATCATGCTAGGAACCTATGTTCTTAGTGCCGGATATTATGACGCATATTACGCCAAAGCCCAGAAAGTACGAAGACTGATTAAGCAGGACTTTACCCAGGCATTTGAGCAGGTGGACGTCATCGTTTCACCTACCGCTCCGACCACGGCATTTGAACTTGGCGCCAAAATGGACGATCCGGTGCAGATGTATCTGAATGATGTTTACACCATTTCGGCAAATCTTGCAGGGATCTGCGGCATCAATGTGCCGGCCGGGGAGCATTCCAACGGCCTGCCTTATGGACTTCAATTCATGGCCAATACTTTTGAAGAAGGGAAATTGTTGAACGCCGCACGGCTCGTAGAGCGGCTTCATGAAGCATAACCTACAATAGTACGCGGTTTTCCGGTCGGAGTAACTTGCAGAGTAAGCCGTCAAGAACGGTATAAACCGCGATTTAATCCATTCTGATATTATGGAAAACAGACTTAAGGATAAGCTGGTTCTTGTAACGGGTGCAACTGCCGGCATAGGGGAGGCAACCGCCCGGATCTTTGGCGCCTCCGGTTGCAATCTGGCTATCAATGGGCGCCGGGAAGGTCGCCTGCAAGCTTTAAAAAAAGAACTGGAAGGGGAATATGATATTGAGGTATTCACCGGGGATTTTGATATCCGTGACCGTGATGCCGCTGCCGAGTTTCTGGAGTCGCTGATCAGTCCTGTCGATATTCTTGTAAACAACGCCGGGCTTGCCAAAGGAGTGGATGCAGTATATGATGCTTCTTTCGATGATTGGGATACGATGGTTGATACCAACATCAAAGGCGTGTTAACCATGACCCGTTTGATAACGCCTGTCATGAAACAGCGTAACTCAGGCCACGTCATAAATATCGGTTCCATTGCAGGGCATGAAGCCTACCCGGGCGGATCCGTATATTGTGCCACGAAACACGCGGTAAAAGCCATTACAGAAGCCACTAAAAAAGATCTTCACGGAACAGATATACGAGTGAGCATGGTTTCTCCCGGGCTGGTGGAAACTGAATTCAGCAATGTCCGTTTCAAGGGTGATGAAGAAAGAGCTGAAAAGGTTTATAAAGGTTACAAAGCCCTCACCGCTAACGATATAGCGGAAATCGTGCACTTTACAGCGAATCGTCCCCCGCACGTAAATATTATGGATACCATTGTTTTTCCCGTTGCCCAATCCTCCGCAAGCATGGTCCATAAAGATGAACAGGCAGGATAGAATATATGAAGGTGAGCGATTCTGTGGAATCTTGCGCATACCTTAACAGAGGCTTGCAGCAGCACGTCGCTGATATGATTTAACCGGCAGGTGGTCACACTAAGTACCGATATTATGATAGGTCTATCAACTAAACGATTCATTTATTTTCTGGCTTTGATCACGCTGTTTGCCTGCGGCAGCGAAGACCCCGACCGGCTAAATTTCTCAGAGAAGGGAAATGAAGTCCCTGTATTCAATGCCGACAGCGCCTATTCTTTCGTTGAGAAACAGGTTTCTTTCGGCCCGCGAAATCCGAACTCCGAAGGGCACCGGTTAACTAAAGATTACCTGCTGGATAAGCTTCGGTCTTATGCCGGAGCCCGGAGTGTCTTTGCCCAGGAATTCACCGAACAAGGCTACGAAGGCGACACCCTTAGGCTTACCAATATCATTGCTGCATTTAACACGCAGAGCAGTGACCGCATCATGCTTTGTGCCCACTGGGATACCCGTCCAAGAGCAGATGAAGATTCGCTGAATCCCGAAAAACCGATTCTCGGTGCCGATGACGGGGGCAGCGGGGTGGGAGTATTGCTGGAAATGGCCCGGCTTCTGAGCCGTGAACTGCCGGAAATAGGGGTGGATATTGTACTGTTTGACGGAGAGGATTACGGAAAAAAGGGGAGCCTTGATAAATACTTTCTGGGTTCACGGTACTGGGCCAATAATCCACCGGTAAAGAACTATAGTCCCAGATTCGGAATATTGCTGGATATGGTCGGAGGGGTTGACGCCCAATTCCCGAAGGAGAAATATTCGCTGAGATATGCTCCGGCCCTTGTTAATGAAATCTGGTCGATAGCAGAGGAGAAGAATTACAGCCAATATTTTCTGGATCAGCAGGGCAGTGCCATCTCCGATGATCATGTCGTTATAAATCGCATCCTGAATATTCCTACTATAGATATCATCCGGCACCGGCCCGATACCGAGGACATTACCTTTGCACCGTACTGGCACACCCGGAATGATAATATGGATATTATCAGCAGGGAAACGCTGCAGGCCGTTGGGGATGTTTTAGCTGAGTTAATCTACAATAGAATTTAAATTATAGAAGCTAGAAGCTAGAAGCTAGAAAAGCAGAAGTAATACATTCAATAATTGGGTAACATCTTACATCCTGCATCCTGAATCCAGCATCCAACCTCCAACTTCCAATATGAACTACATCAAGCTTGTAATCTCAATTGACGATGATTACCAGGAAACGTTAATATCCGAACTTCTGGAACTGGAATTTGACGCTTTTGAGCAGCAGGATGGAAGAATTATAACCTATGTTCCCAAAGAACGGTTCAGTGACGTGCATCGGGAAAGAATTGAAGGAATTTTACGGGCCTATCCGGGTAACGGATTTATTGAAACGGAGGAGGTGGTAGCCGACCGGAACTGGAATGAGGAGTGGGAAAAAACCATAGAAGGCCAGGCTATCGGT
>DATFJD010000451.1:0-2534 GCA_035269475.1 Halalkalibaculum sp. | reverse complement strand
TCAGAATGCCATCGATGATTTGCCCCCGAAGTACCGTAAAGTGATTGAAATGCGTCACATGGAAGAGAAAAGCTACCAGGAAATCGCCGACGTGCTGGACTTGCCTTTAGGAACGGTAAAAGCACATATATTCAGGGCAAGAGAGCTGCTTTATAAAGCGCTGAAGGACAAAAGGGAGAAGTTTTAGAAAGGGCTAGTCTTGAGTAGTGAGATGTACATGTTTAGCTGACTGACATGCGCAATCAATACTACGTTTTTTCATTGAGTTTGTAACTTCATTGCGGAACTGAATTATCAGAATAAAGCTCTTATTTTTTTCTTTCCAACAAATCTTTCAGTAAGGTTGTTTCGGCGGTCAGATCAGCCTGGCTGTATTCTGTTGTGTATTCTATCAATTGGGAAACCAAAATACTATCAAAATCTGAGAAATAGGGACGATTGTAATCCAGTATTTTGTAGCCAGCTGTCTCCTCAAAAGCACCGGGTTTACTCCCCTCAATATTCCTGCTGCTGATAAACCAATATAAATTAGATATGCCTGTCCAGGTGTGATATTGATTTAAGGTACTCTTGAACATTTCATTGCTTCGCTTGAAATATTCCACTGCCTGTAAATAATCCTTTATTTTAAAATAGAATATTCCCAAAGCTTGCTTAGCAGAACTTGTTCTCCAGTGTGTTCCATAGCGTTTTTCAGTTAAGGTTAATTTGCGTTTCAAGAGTTCTTCTGTTTCTTCATTTTTACCCTGCAAATTCAATACTGAAGCCAGATTATTTAAGATCATCAAAGATTGAGGGTGGTCCTCACCATAAATATCAATGTACAGCGAAAGTGACCGCTTGTAATAGGGTTCGGCCTCCGCATAGCGATTCTGTAAACGTAGCAGGTATGCTAAATTATTCAAGACAATCGGCAACAGGGTGATGTTTGGGCTTTCCAGCCTATCTAATTCAATGAGTATTTCTTTGTTCAGGTTTTCGGCTTTCAGGTAGTTATTCTGCGCCCTGTAGGCTTTTGCCAGCTCGAGCTTTGTATTAAGTATTTCTGTTCTCGCAGCTCTATGTTCTTCTTTTAATGAAAGTGCTTCATAAAATAGGGCTTCCGCAGAGTCGGCTTTTCCAAGCTCAAGCATGGCGCTGCCTAAACCTGAATAGGTAATGGATTTCATATCCCAATTACCTTCGGGTAAATGATGAATTGCGTCATTTGCTTTGCGATAGTAATTCAGTGATAATTTAAAATCACGAATCGTTTTGTATAAACTTCCCAGGTGAATTGCGGATTTAGCTGTTTCATAGCTCTGCTCAGGATAAATAATGTTTGAAAGAGAGTCGGCTTCAAGAAAGAGCTGCTCAGCCTCTTCGTAATCCCCAATATTTATAAAAGAATTGCCTAAAGCTTGGAAAAGTTCTACCTGGAGGCTGGGTTGATTATCTATATTGCTTATTCGATCTTTTCCGCGATTTAGCAGGTCATAAACGTTTAATGTGTCATTGAAATTTTGAACCGGGTCGGCTGATGCAAAAATGTCTACCATATAATCGGTTACCAGCCGGGCTTTTCGGGCTTCTGCTTCTGCTTTATTGCGTTCTTTTGTTATTTGCTGAATATGATAGCCGGCAAAAATAGAAGCAAATAGTACGAATAGCAGGCTAACCGATAAGGCGATCTTGTTTCTCTTAATGAACTTATGTGATATGTAGGTGAGGCTATCTTTCTTTGCGTGAACAGGCATGTTTTTTTGATATCGCCTGATATCGAATAACATGTCCTGCACTGATTCGTAACGGCTTACCGGTTCTTTGCGAAGAGCCTTGAGTATGATTGCATCCAAGTCGCCCCGAACCTTCCTTGCCAGTCCATCGCCGGCAAGGCTGGGCTTAATCGGGTTTTGATACCTGATAATTTGCTCGGCTTCCTTTAGGCTCTTGTTCTTAAAGTTGAAGGGGTGGGAACCGGTTAATAATTCGTATAGCAAGAGACCCAGTGCATATACATCGGTAGCAGCCGTAATAGGCTCTATCGTAATTTGCTCCGGAGCGGCAAAGCTGAGACTTAGCAATCGATTGTTTGCGCTCGTTTGCAAAAGCTGCTCATCACTTAATTCTTGATCGAGCAGTTTGGCAATCCCAAAATCCAGAATTTTAACTTGTCCGTCTTTTGTGACCAGTAAATTGGCAGGTTTCAAGTCACGATGTACTACAAAGTTGTTATGAGCGTACTGAACAGCCTTGCAGGCCTGCCTGAAAAGGTCAATTCGCTTTTGAAGGCTGCAATTAATTTGGCTGCAATATGCTGTAATAGGCAGTCCGTCAACATATTCCATTGCAAAGTAAGGGCGCCCTCCATCGGATATTCCTCCATCCAGAAGACGCGCAATATTGGGGTGGTTGAGGGAAGATAAAATTTTTCGCTCCTGCAAAAATCTTCGACTCATTTCATCGTTAAGGACTTCCCTCTGCAATACTTTAAGCGCTACATTCTGATGGAAGTCACTATCGATGCGTTCTGCAAGGTAAACATTGCCCATACC
>DATFJD010000450.1:0-2265 GCA_035269475.1 Halalkalibaculum sp. | reverse complement strand
CGACCCGGCTTTGACTACAAGTCTGCCTGAGGGTATTACTACCACCACAGGCATGGACGCCCTCTGTCATGCAATGGAATGTTATTTTTCGAAAAAGGCCAATGCCATGAGCGATCTGCTGGCATTAGATGCGATAAAGCGAATTGCACGTTCTATCAGAAAAACCATTGGCGATGGGCAAGATATTGAAGCTCGCAGCGACATGATGTTGGCTGCCTATTATGCCGGAATGTGTATTACACTCTCCGGTACGAATGCGGTTCATGCGCTTTCTTATCCCCTGGGAACCAGGTATCACATTCCTCATGGTCAATCGAATGCCATGCTGCTGCCCTATGTAATGGAACAAAATCTGGCTGCAATGCCGGAAAAGTCTCTATACGCAGCAAAATGCTTTGGATACGATCCGCAAAAGAAAGAGTGGAGGCCGGCAGCATACTTAGTAAAGGAACTTCACAGCCTATTGGACGATCTTGATATCAACACTTCTTTAAAGGCTTTTGGGGTAAAAATTGAAGATACTGAGATGTTGGTAGAGAGTGCTCATCAGAATCGTCGATTGATGGACAACAACCCTGTGGATCTTACCAAAGCTCAGATCGGCGCGATCTACTCCCGACTTATGGGGGAAAAGTAATGCCCCTGCCGGTGTGTGGAATAACTATGGGAGATCCCGCCGGGATCGGACCGGAAATACTGTTAAAAGCCGCTGCCGAGCCTAAGGTGAGAGCAAAGTGTCACCTTTTGGCGGTGGCTGATCTGTCTGTTTTGGAGCAGACAAAGGGGGCCATTGAATCACAGCTCGAGCTTGTACCTGTTTCAGATGTGACAACTGCGGAGCTAGAAAAACTCTCTACCCACCAGCTTGGGGTGTACGATTTGCAACAGCTATACGCGGAGGAGCTGCAATACGGGGTAGTCAAGGCTGCGTATGGTGAAGCGGCACATAGCTGCATTATAAAAGCAATTGATTTGGCCATCGAGGGACGGATTGATGCGGTGGTAACGAATCCGATTAACAAAGAGGCTATCAATGCTGCCGGTGTCGAGCATGCCGGTCATACCGAGATTTTTGCCGCAAAAACCAACACAAAAAACTATGCCATGATGCTGGTGCACGATTCTCTTAGGGTAGTTCATGTTTCTACGCATGTGTCCCTGCGAGAGGCCTGCGATCGGGTCAAAAAGGAACGGGTTTTGAGTGTGATTCGTCTGGCAGCCGAAGCTGTCAAAGGGATTGATGGGACCTATGGATCTATTGCCGTAGCCGGGCTTAATCCCCATGCCGGAGAGCATGGTTTGTTCGGTACGGAGGAGAGCGAGGAAATTATTCCCGCGGTTGAAGCAGCTTGCAGTGAAGGCATTAAGGTCGAAGGACCTCTTCCGCCGGATACCGTTTTTTCCAGGGCCCTGGGCGGTGAGTTTTCAGCAGTAGTAGTGATGTACCACGATCAAGGCCACATCCCGTTAAAAATGGCCGGCTTTCAGGTGGATCCGGACACCGGAAAGTTTGGTGAAGTGTCCGGAGTAAATATAACTCTCGGCTTGCCAATCATACGAACCTCAGTCGACCACGGAACAGCTTTTGATGTGGCCGGTAAAGGAATTGCCAACCATAAAAGTTTGGTGCAGGCAATAGAGTATGCGGTGCGCTTATATGAGAGTTAAAAAATTATCTTGGCAACAATGGTGTAATTACACCAAAAAATTAAGGAGGGAGTCTATTATGAAGAAAAGAATGTTAGTACTTATCATTCTGAGTGTTTTTCTTGTAGCAGGGCTGTATGCCGGTGGTGCACAGGAAGAATCTGAAAGCGGACAGGTGTTAAAAATAATTCACCCTGTAAATAGTGCCAACTGGTCGCCGTTGAACGGTGGTGGTCATGAGGTGCGTTGGTTGTCTCTGCAGTGGGCGAGCCCTATGTACTTCGATGCAAATGGAAAACTGCAGCCCTATGTATTCAGCGATTGGTCGGGGAATGACGAGAGTACTGTATGGACATTTAAAATTGCAGAGGATGCAGTTTTCTCAGACGGCAGCCCAATTACCGCTGAAGACGTAAAGGGAACCTGGGATCTTGCTACCCGTCCCAGCACCCAGCACCAGAGAGTCAATCTGTTTCTCTCCGGGGTGAAGGGTTTTGATGCGGTAAGTACCGGGGATGCGATGGAGATGTCCGGCCTTGCAATAAAGGATGAGCGGACTATCGAAGTTACCCTAGATCAACCGGACCCGATATTCTATCAGAAACTGGCTACCGCTCT
>DATFJD010000449.1:0-5111 GCA_035269475.1 Halalkalibaculum sp. | reverse complement strand
CCGGCTCTCTCAGGTTAATGGTACCGCCTATGATTGGAATATTCAGCAGTATCCCTATCTGAATTGGAAATGGAGAGCACTGCATCTGCCTGAAGGAGCCAGTGAAAAGGATAAAAATGATTCGGGGGGAGCAATCTATGTAACTTTTGGAACGGACTGGCTCGGACGTCCTAAGAGTATTAAATATACCTATAGCTCAAGCTTGCCTGTTGGAACCAAGGTAGGTTTCGGTTCCCTGACCGTTATTGTCGTCAGTTCGGCATCAGAGGGATCCGTGGGAAACTGGAAAACAGTGGAGAGGGACTTACTGGAAGACTATGAAGATGTGTTTGGCGGTTTTCTGAAGAAGGGAACACCACCCGACCGTCCGCTTTCCATCACCATTTGGGGTGATTCCGATTCCACAAATGACAGTTCCAAGGTAGATTTTGACGATATCATGTTATATCCGGAAGCAACGAAATAGATTTTATTCCTGACAGGCTTTGTTAATGAGTAGGTCTATGGACGCTTAATCTCACCTTTTTATTTCTAGTCCTGGTCTGCCGGTGATGAATAGGAAGTAGTATATCCGGGCGTGATTCTTTCACGAATTGTGTAGTAAACATATAGAGTCAAGTTTAATACCTTACCCAGCACATCATGAACGAGCAGAATTCCTGAGACTGCGGCAACCGGTGCGTTTAGCACTTTTGCCAGTTCGATATTGGTACCCGTGGCGATGAATTCCTGGCTTGGCAGGAACGGAATACGGCTTATTACGATATTAACACTCAAAAAGGTAAACCAGATTTCCAGGCTCAATTCAGGCAGTACGATGTGCCATTGCAGTATCTGAGCTGCATAAAGTATGAGCATGCGAAATGAATGTATCAGAAAGACTTTATAAGACACGCTGAAAGACATGGAAAAGAGGTATTTTCTGAAGCGATAAATAACTCCCAGTAAAATAACAAGCAGTACTGATCCAATGACATAATCGAGGGCCCCGGTTCCTGCCCAGATGTCATCGGCTATGAGATAATCAAGTGCTCTGATTTGTCCGGTTAGTATCAGAACGACCAGAAGCCCAAGTGCAACAAAGGTAGAGGCAGCCGAGGAAATTATGTTCATATCCCGGATATCCTTAAACGCCTGCTTCTTGTCAATGGAAAGTGTTTTAACGCCCCAGTGCATGAGTACAATTTCCCCGGAATATCCCATGACATCTTTGTTAAAGATCCTCTTCTTTATAAAAATGGGAATACTTTTGAAATAGGGAATCCCCCAGCTGATTTTATACGCAATGGTTTCTGACAGCGGGAGCAGGAAGTATATAAAAAGGAAAAGCAGGTAAAATAGCGGTTCGGTAGGAAGTGAAGCCCAAATGTTCGCCCACCCGATCCCGGTCAGCTGGTAAATAATAATGCCAATAATGAGAACCTGGAACAGGTAGGTGACGAATTTTAACAGTCTTTTTCCAGGCGGAGATTTGAAAAAGCTTTTAACTTTCGCTCGATAAAGATTGAAAACGGTGATGAGTTTATTCTTCATGAAGGGAAATCAGCTAAAATAGCGGGTAAATAGAGGTTCAAAGTAACCCGAATTTTTTGGAATCTTTCATAAACAGCTTAAATGACTCTCTTTCCTTTTCCGTAAGCTTGAACTTTGGATGTTCAAAAATGTCATTTTTGATTTTGGCATGCCACATATATTGCAGCCAGCTTGCCGGGGTATTCTTCAACCTTCTTAGAAAGTGTTTCTTACCGGAAACATTGGTGCCGTGAAAAACGCGAACAAATAGATAGGAGTAGGAGAGATCCAGGCTTTTATATCTTTTCCTGTCTCTCCACTTATCAAGGTAGACAGTGTCTTCTTCTCGCCTCAGGCTGGGATACCTGATTTTACTATTTCTGCGATGCATTATAGAACTTGGAGAGCCGTTCGGTAACGCCCCCCTGTAGGGATGATTCATAAACTCATCTGTATCTATATGAAAGAGATTACCTGTCAGGCAGCAGGCATCATACCCTTGTTTCAATGTCTGCAGTTCCACTTCAATGCGTTCCGGATGAAACCAGTCGTCATCGTCCCAGCAGGTCAGGTAATCGCCGGTAGCGTGCTCTAAGGATATGTTCCTTAGTTCCCCTAAAATATTTTCCGGTGAGGGCTCAATGCGTATATATTTGACTTCTTCAGAATCAAAATCTGCCAGTAAATCATCTACCCGTACATGCCCATTATCCACAACGACAACTTCCTTGTTCGGATGGGTCTGATTTTTATAGGAGTGCAATGATCTTCTCAACAACTCTTTACGGTCAGCTGTCACTACCAGGCAGCTCACTTTATCATTATTTAAACCATCACCATGATGAGAGGTGCTCATAAGTGAAGAGTCGTTATTAGGATTTTTGGCAATTAAAATTTATTTACCCGGTACATCAACAGGAAGTGCACAGCAGGTCCCAGTTTCAAGAAAGCAAATATAGGCAAAATTTGAGTTATTATTAATGTTTGATCTGCCGACGCAATGAAACTTTACAATAATTTTGCATTACCTATATTCAATAATTTTAACAAATAAGTTTTGACATCAAACGTTATATCGATGAAATATGTATGTATGGATTGATAACGAATACTGTTAAATACAGGTTATACAAGTAAATTCTAATCTAAATAGCCATATGCCTTATTGCGATAACCGCTTAAAGTCTATCAATATCATCTGTACATTAGGCCTTTTGCTGATCCTTTCATTAGCTCAAGTCTCTACAATTTCTGCTCAACAGCCCCGCCAATTGGAAAATGGAGACATATTATTGGAATCATTCGATAATGATTCAGTCGGAGAGCTTCCATTGGAGTGGTATGACCGGGATGGCAATAAAAAACTGAAAAATTACGGCAGGGAGTTTACCAGAGATTATAAATATAAGGTCATGCAGGAAAACGGGGATAAATTTCTGCGTTACGAGGGAACCAAGGCAAAGCACATTAACTTCCCTTTAATTAATGAAGACAAAGACAATATCTATGGCATAGATATTTTTGAAACTCCCATACTTAGCTGGAAAGTGCGGGCACATGAACTGCCAGAAAATGCCAACGAAGATTCCAGTGACAGGAATGACTCAGTGGCCAGCATATACGTCGTTTTTGACATGGGCAGAGTTGCGCTTTTTAAAAAAGTGCCAAAATCCATAAGGTATACCTGGAGTACAACACTTAAAGAGGGTACGGAAACATCCAAATTGTTTGGCAATCAAAAGATTGTGGTTGTTGAGTCCGGTAAAGAAAATACAGGGAGCTGGATTACTTTTGAAAGAAACATAGTCGAAGATTACCGAAGGCTTTTTGGGGATAACCCGCCCAGCACACCCTTAGCCATACTGATACTCAGTGACGGAGACAGTACCGGAAGCTATGTCAAAGCCGACTATGATGATATCATTTTGAAGTCCCGCAGGTAATAGGGGGCCAATTCTCATTTGATATGAGACACAATAATTACCTTAATTATATGTAACTTCTGCCCTTTATTTGCAAGGTACATTCTATTGATTAGTTAAATGGAGAAGATTCTTCAGTTTCTGCGTCCTCTTGTTAAGCTTAATTACCGGCATCCTTTCCTGGTACTGGCTGTATCCGTGATTATTGCCGTTATAAGCGGCTACTTTGCTCTTCAGCTTAAGGTTGATACCGATATAGCTAATTTACTTCCCAAAAAGAACGAGCATGTCAGGGCACTGGAAAAGCTTCAGGAAACCGTTGGCGGTGAAACGGCAATGGAGGTGGCGATAAAGTCACCCAGCTTTGAGGATAACAAGCGTTTTGCTCAGGACTTGATAGATCAAAGCCTGGCCCTGTTCGATTCAACCAAAGGCGCACATTTCTTCAAGAGAGCCGAATTCAGGAAGGAAACCGAGGTACTGAGAAACAATGCGCTCTACTTTGCTACTCCAAATGAAATTGAAGATATCACCAATTACCTGCAGGATGAGATACAGGGTGCCAAGGAAGAGGCCAACCCATTTTATATAGATTTTGGCGAAGAGGAGGAAGACACGACCGGTGAAAACAATCTCGAACGTTTTGAGGAGAGTTATGAAAACCTGATTCCCTCCGAGTATCCCATGAGCCAGGATAGTACCGTAATGCTGCTGAAATTTTATCCTACAGGTTCTAAAAGCGATCTGGCATATCTGGAGCGGATGTTCAGCCGTTACGATTCGTTACTGGCGAATATAAATCCCGCATCCTATAACGAAGAGATGGAGGTTCGTTTCGGGGGGAGACTCAAACGGCATCTTTCCGAAATAGACTCTATCATGAATGATGTATTCAGCAGTTTTGCCTCAGGTATATCGAGTGTAATTTTGTTGGTGATCCTTTATTTCTTTATAAAGAAGTATATCAATTACCGGCGCGGTAGTGAAAAAGATCTTCAGCATGGTATTTTCAGCCACCTGCTTAGAATGCCGGTTCCTTTCTTTGTTATCGGTATCCCCCTGCTGGTTAGCCTTACCTGGACATTTGGCATCACCTACGGTGTTTTAGGCATGTTAAATACCATGACCTCCGTATTGTTTGTCATACTTTTTGGGATGGGTATTGATTACGGTATCCATTTTTATGCCCGCTATATTGAGTTCAGGTCTTCGGGTATGAATATTATGGATGCATTGGATAACACTTATGATAAAACCGGCACAGCCATTGTGGTAAGCGGGCTGACTACGGCATTTTCTCTTTTTGTACTGATTTTGGCCAAGTTTCGCGGGTTTTCCGAATTTGGATTTATTGCAGGAACGGGTATCATCCTTGCTCTTTTTTGCATGTTGTTTGTTATGCCTTCCCTGTTGGTGATATTTGAAAGATTTGACTGGATACTGCTTAATGAAAGAGAAAAGGAATCTGAAAAGTCTAACCTTTTTCATCGTTTTCCATATGCCAGGAGTATTGTCACTGCAGGTCTCTTGATTTCCGTACTGGTTGTTTTCAACTCCGGACAGCTCAAATTCCAGTATGACTTTGGGGAGTTGGAGCCGGAATATCCGGAATATGAAGCTTTTAGAAGTTTTGCAGAACAGGTAACCACTTCCGATAAACGAAATCCGGCATATATT
>DATFJD010000448.1:0-2702 GCA_035269475.1 Halalkalibaculum sp. | reverse complement strand
TAGGGGAGTGATGAAAGATCTGCAACAGAAAATAATGCTGATCGGTAAATGGTGCTCTTTCCTGATGGTGATTATTTCCCTGCCGTTGATGGTTAACGGACAGCACATTGAGAGTGAAGTTGATGTCTATGTGCCCGACAGTGATCTGCTGCTGCCCGGCTATATGAACAGGATTAGCGGCACAAAATTTACCTATGGAACAGCCATCCCGGGTGTTGAGGACGCGATGATCGTGCGGGCTACGGATGGTAACTGGTTTATGGAGTGGGAAACTGCACAGGTACCTTCAGATATCTCGCAGAAGTATATCTCATTTGTTTGGGCTGCGAACCTGGATTCCAGAACCGATGATATTCCTATGACGCTCAGCGTAAATGGAAGAACGGATATTGGATTCAATCTCAGATACGATGGCCAGTGGAGAGTTGAAAACGATGGGGTAAGTCTTTCCTTTCAACAAAGTGTGATTGATGAACACGGGGATTTCTATGGCTTCATGATTCTTAGGGCTCCAGCTGATCGCTTAGAGTCAGGAGAGCCGGTAACGCTCCGGGTCACCGCCGGCAGTACCCAAACCAGTGCGTGGTATATGACCGTAACCGAACCGGTTCGGGAGTCTCTTCGCGTAACTCCGAATGATGCCGTTCTGGTGATGGATGGGGAAAGAGTACAGCCACTCAGTGTACAGACAGTTCACTTTGGCAAGCCCGGCTCGGCTTCGTTTTCATTAGATAGTGAAGATGCGGTTCAATTTGAACAGCAATTTGGCTTAAACGAATTTGTGATTCACCATCCGATAACGGATCAGAATGAAACAGTGCCTGCATCGGTAACTGCAGGGGAAAAAAGATTGGAAACAGAGTTGCAACTCGAGCCGGTGCGGAAATGGAACATGCATCTTGTTCAGAATACACATACCGATATCGGGTACACGAGGCCGCAAACTGAAATTATGAGTGAGCTGATTCGCCATATCGACCTGGCGCTGGATTACGCGGATCAAACCGATCACCTCCCTGAAGATGCACAGTTTCGGTGGACGGCTGAAAATACATGGGCCGTCGATCAGTTCCTTCAAAACAGAACTGTAGAACAGATGCAGAGGCTGAAAAATCGTGTGGATGAAGGCAGAATTGAGCTTACGGGAATGTACCTGAATTTTGATGAAGTGCCCGACGAGCAGATACTGGCACGTTCTCTGAAACCGGTTGAGCGTATACGGAATCATGGAATGGAGGTATCGACGGCCATGCAGAATGATGTGAACGGTATTGGCTGGGCGATGAACGACTATTTTTCTTTGCTGGGGATCCGGTACCTTACGATGGGAACACACGCCCATAAGGCACTGCTTGTTTTTGACCATCCCATGCCTTTCTGGTGGGAATCGCCCTCGGGAAACCGGATGCTCGCGTTTCGCGGAGAGCACTATCATACGGGAAACCTCAGATTTCATATCAGCCGCGGCGACTTTAGCTATTTCGAAAAAGAGCTTCTGGCCTATTTGAATGAGCTGGGCGACACCGGCTATCCCTTTGATACGATGATGATCCAGCATTCAGGGTATCTGACGGATAATTCACCACCGTCTGTGAACCCTTCAGAGATGATCAAAAAGTGGAACGAGAAGTATGAATGGCCCAAACTTCGGTTCTCTGTTGCACGGGACTTTTTTGAGGAAATCGAGGAGAATCATGGTGACGAGCTGCTGGTTTACCGGGGGGCCTGGCCCGATTGGTGGGTAGACGGTTTTGGATCAGGCGCGCGCGAGGTAGCCGCAATGAGGCAGGCTATGAGCGATATCAGAGCCGGACAGGGTGCGCAAAGCATGGCTTTGATAGGCGGATACGATCTTGGGCAACACAGTTTACAACAGTCGGCCTTAACCAACGAGGCACTCCTTTTTTATGGAGAACACACCATGGGATCGCACGAAAGCGTAAGCAAACCCGATGGAAAAGAGACGCTGGAAATGCGTCGTCTCAAAGAGTCATTTGCCTGGGAGGCGACACGCCGCGCCAAAATGGTCCAGGAAGAAGCTGCAGGCCTTTTACTGGATGATATTCAAAATGTGGATGTACCGTCACTCGTGGTGTACAATACAACCCCGCACCAGCGATCGGGAAGCACTTCGCTCTTTATCGATCATGAAACGGTTCCTGCCGGCAGGAATATTGAACTTTTTGATGGAAGTGGAAACCGGTCACCGGGTCAGCTGATCAGACACGCTCACCGGGGAGATTACTGGACATTCTGGCTAAGCCATATGCCTCCGATGGGACACCGGCAGTATCGGCTGGAATCAAATGAAAATTACGCAGTGAATGTATCTGAACGCGTTCCAGAATCCTTCTCATACGAAAATGAATGGTACCGTTTTGATATAGATGCTGATGAAGCTGCTATCACAAGCATGTATGACAAAGAGCTTGGCCTCGAACTCGTAGACCAGGAATCAAAGTACGGGTTCGGCGAATTCATCCATGAAGAGCTGGGCAATCGGGTAGAGCTCGATCAGTATTATCTTGAAAGCTACAGCAGATCCGGCCTATATGATACTGTCTGCTTTGAAGCAGTGCCCGGACCTGTTTTTGATTTGATTCGATGCACCGGCGATACCCCAACAGCGAATGGTGAGCGGGGATTTGAGCTTGTCATCAAGCCTTATCACTCTGAAAAGCGTATCGACTTCACCTTTACAA
>DATFJD010000447.1:0-8909 GCA_035269475.1 Halalkalibaculum sp. | reverse complement strand
CTGACGGTTCGACTCTTCTGAACCGAAGTATATGGTTGCACCTACAGCAGCGGCACCCATATCAAAAGCCTGCTCTACCGACCCGAACATGATTTGATCGTAATTATTCGGATAGGTCATCAGTTCATTATGATTGATTTTGACAACGAATGGAATCTTATGAGCATATTTTCGTGAAACCGATCCCAGTACGCCAAAGGTGGAAGCCACGGCATTGCACCCCCCTTCAATAGCCAGTTCAACAATTTTTCCGGGATCGAAGTATTCCGGGTTGGGAGCAAAAGAGGCACCGGCGGAGTGTTCAATACCCTGGTCAACAGGCAGAATGGAAAGGTAGCCTGTTCCTGCAAGCCTGCCATTATCAAATAAGGATTGCAAATTTCTCAGAACACGGGGATTCCTATCGGATTGAGCCCAAACATTATCCACATAATCCGGCCCCGGGAGATGCAGGTTTTCCTTCGAAATGGTTTCACATTCGTGTGTCAGTAAATCATCGGCTTCTTTGCCGAGCAGTTCTTCAATACTTTTTGCAGCTAATGCCATAGCGTTACTCCAATTTGATTTCAACTTTGTTAAAAATATTACCAGAAGGAGCCAATATACATTATATAAGAGGAAATGACTAGCGGATGCCGCCATCGAGGTTTAAGAATTATATTGTTATATTTGTTTCTGAATTTTAATACAACGGATTTTCCGAATAATGAAAATAGGCTCAATTGATCTGGGTGAGAAACCATTACTGCTGGCTCCCATGGAGGATGTCACAGACTCACCTTTTCGCACTATCTGCCGGAGAAAAGGCGCAAATATTGTTTACACGGAATTTATCAGCTCGGAAGCAATAATCAGAGACACAGACGCTGCCATTCACAAGATGGATTTCAGTGAAGAAGAACGGCCTTTCGGTGTTCAGATATTCGGCGGAAGGGAGGAAGCGATGGAAGGTGCTGCCCGTGTAGCAGAAAACAACAACCCGGATCTCGTGGATATCAATTTCGGCTGCCCCGTTTATAAGATTGTTAAGAAGGGAGCCGGGTCGGCCTGTTTGAAAGACCTTGATATGATGGAGCGTATGGCCGGTACAGTGGTTGACGCGGTTCAGACAAAGCCCGTAACAGTGAAAACCCGCCTGGGCTGGGACGACAGAAGCATTCGCATACAAGAAGCCGCACTTATGCTGCAGAGTATCGGGGTCAAGGCCCTGACCGTTCATGCGCGTACCAGGTGCCAGAAATACAAGGGTGATGCCCGCTGGGAATGGCTGAAAAAACTTAAAAACACGCCCGGCCTCGAAATTCCCATCATAGGAAACGGAGATGTAACCACACCGGAAGATGCCAAACGCATGTTTGATGAAACCGGCGTTGACGGTGTCATGATCGGGCGCGGTGCCATCGGCTATCCCTGGATTTTTGAACACTCTCACCACTTTATTGAGACCGGCGAACTGCTGCCCGAGCCTACCGTTAAGGAGCGGCTGGAGCTTTGCGCCGAGCAGCTGCGCAGATCCGTTGAGCATCACGGCGAACGATACGGGGTCATCATCATGAAGAAACACTACGGCCAGTATCTCAAAGGGGTGCATAACAGCCGTCACCTCAGGGGCAAAATTATGAAGGAAAGTGAAATGCAGCCAATACTAGAACTTCTGCTTAACTTTAAAGAGCAGGAACTGTTTGCAGCGGCTTCTTAACTGATACAGTTTTAGGTTCTATCGCAATGTTTGTTTGTATATTCCAAATTCATGATTGGGTAACAGGTTAAAGGCATAATATCCATCCAGCCTGCCAATCTTATTCCTATATTTAATCGAGTCATGTAAAAACTCTATTTTTGACATGATTACTATTGTAGGGTCAGCTTCTTATTTTAAAATTTGAAAGGATGCTTCATTTAATAATGACAAAAATTGGAAGATTTGTATAATTATGTCAGAAGTTAGAAAGGAGCGCTTAACTGCTAAAATTGAAGACGACTTTTTGGTCTTCCTGATTGGTATGCGGATAAATACATTTTGGAAAATTCATAAATGGGCACCCGTTTTTATGGCGATGCCCAGAATGCTAAAAGAGCTTTCTGAAAATGAAAATTCAGGGTTACTTGGCTTCCGCAATCGATGGGGCGGCCGTAATTTTGAGGTAATTCAATACTGGGAATCTTTTGAAAAATTAAGTGCCTACGCTCACAATAAAAACGCCGAACACCTACCGGCATGGGCCGATTTTAATAAAAAAATTTCAGATGACGGTTCGGTTGGAATCTGGCATGAAACTTATCTGGTACAAGAAGATCAGTTTGAAACCGTTTATCGAAATATGCCCTTATATGGTCTTGGCAAAGCAATGGATGTAGAACCTGCAAAAGGGCACATGAAAACAGCAAAAGGCAGGCTGGGAACAAAAGATGAAAATGTCGGCTAAAGATTTTCAAGCTGATTCGACCAAAACTTCTCATGCTTGATACAAAAATGTGAGCAGTTCTTGATTTCTTCAACATCCTTCCAGCTTATCTCACTGTTTATGCCGAAGACTATTTTTTTGGTTTGAAAACCGTTCGATCTACATTCAGTAATTATATGGAATAAACTTTTCGAGGCATCCTATGGGGACTAATAAATCTACAGCGGTAGTTCTGTCCGGAGGCGGTGCGAAAGGTGCCTTCCAGGCCGGTGTGCTTGAGGTATTGAACGATCAAGGGTACGAGTTTGAAATAGTAAGCGGGGTAAGTGTCGGTACATTGAATGGCGCTATGCTCGCGACCGGCCAGCTGTCAACCCTGATCAAGGTTTGGGAAAACCTGACACCTGAACAGGTTCTCCGGGAGCAATCCCTTTTTGCTATTGCCCGCAAATTTCTCAGCTATAAAATAGGATTTGGCAAACCGCCGGTGTCAAAATTCAATAATTACCCGCTGCAGCAGCTTATAAGGAAGTACCTGCTGGGGAAAGAAGTGTCTGTGCCCTTTCATTTCGGATTTGTCAAGCTTGATACCGGGGAATATATACAAGCTGTAGTTCGGCGTGACAATGATCACAAAATAGATGAGATGGACCTCAGCCGTATCTTAGCATCAACAGCCATACCGGTAATTTTCAACCCTGTAATTCAGGGTGATTCCATCTGGGTAGATGGCGGCTTACGCAATATTTCGCCTATTAAAGAAGTACTTCCCTTTAACCCCGACCGAGTCGTTATTATTCCTACAGAACCGCTCGAAGAAGCAACGCTAGCAGCAGAAGTAAAGGATATTATAGATATAGCTTTTCAGGCCATTACCATTATGCTGGATGAAATCTTTGAAGAAGATATAGATCGGTTTTTATGTATCAACCGGCTTGTTGAGCAAGCCGAAAAGGAAGGCATAACGCTGAGGAAGTCAAACGGCGATCCCTACAAATTTATAGAACCTATTATTATTGCTCCGACTACCGGCCTTGGCGACGCAATCGACTTTGACAATAAGCGCCTCAACAATCTGCTTGAATTGGGAAGAGAACGGGCTGTCGAGGTCTTGTCTGACATCATAGGGTGATTGCCTAAACAAACCTTAGCAGGTTGAATGAGTGCTGCATTTACTATAGGATAGTTATCCGGCCCTACTTCTCTTCCGCTTTACGTTCGACCATATCACGAAACACATTGGCATTCATCGGCGCATCCCCGCTGGCCGTATTATTGAAATAGATATAGGCATTTTTTCCTTCACTTATGGCATCGGCGCATTTATCTGCCCATTCATCCAGTTCTTTCTTGCTATAGTTGTACCTGTGATTGTGACTGAGCCCGTGAAAACGATAATAGATAAAGCTGCCTGTTTCCGTAAAATCAGCCGGCATGCTGTCTGAACTTACCGATACCGAAACCACATCCCGGCTTTCCATCTCACTGTAAACTTCATCATCCAGCCATGAATCATTACGAAATTCCACGGCATGCTCATGTTCGGAAGTATCTATAGCATCAAAGAATCTTTTTAACAGGTCCATATCTTTCTCCAGGCTAGGCGGAAGCTGCCATAAAACAGGACCGAGATAATCCTGGAGACCCTCAATGCGGTCAAAGAAATCGTTCAAGTATTCCCGGTCGGCTTCCAGCTTATCATAATGGGTAATTTGCCTGGGAGCTTTTACCGAATAACGAAAGCCTTCGGCAGCTTTATTCCTCCAGCCCTTTATCATATTCTCAAAAGGAAGCCTGTAAAATGTGGCATTGATCTCTACGGTTTTGAATTCCTCAACATATTGATTGAGCATGTCAATTTTTTCGGTACCCTCAGGATAAAAGTCTTCAACCCAGCTGTCGTAAGACCACCCGCTGGTCCCGACAAATAACTTTGCCATGATTAACTTGTCATATTTATTAGTCTTCTTATTTATTCTATAACAAATTGAAGGGCCTTAACCATTTCTTTGAATTATGAATCAAATTCGAATCAGCCTCGTATACTTATTCTGATTATTATTAAATTCAAAATAAAGACTATGTGGCAGCGAATAATTCGACTGGTAACGGCGGGACTAAATATGTACAGCTTTTATGCTAACCCGCTTAAATACATACTCAGCCTCCTTGCGATCTTGCTGGTACCCTATTTGGCATATATTTTCTGGGGAAGCATTTTACTTTTTGTTCTCATAGGATTAGGCATTTATATGCTATATCGCCTGGTAGCAAATGCCAAGAAAGGAAGCACGTATAGCTGACATCATGGAAGTTCTATGAGACTTACCAGAAATAGTTTTTAAGTACATTTATTCATGCCCGATCGTGTGTAGAAACCTATTTCTGAGCCGGAATTAGAATAGTTTCAGTCTTGTCTGTCAATTAAAAGGTTCATAACCGTATACAAAGTCATAATAATAGCATTCAATCCCCTGCGTACCTTGCGTAACCTTTGCGCACCCTGCGGTAATTTTTTTAACTCACGTTCATATAGTTATATCAGGTGAGGTATTCCGTCCCGGTATATTCCCTAAGTACATCAGGAACTTTAACCCTGCCGTCCTCCTGCTGATAGGTTTCTAAAATAGCGGCAACTACCCGCGGCAAAGCCAGACCGGAGCCATTCAGGGTATGCAGAGTTTCTGTATCTCCTTTATCCGTTCGGTATCTCAGCTGCATTCTGCGTGCCTGAAACCCTGCAAAATTTGAGCAGGAGCTTACTTCAAGCCATTGCTTCTGACCCGGACTCCAGACTTCAAGATCATATTTCTTGGTTTGGGTAAAGCCCATATCCCCGGTGCACATCAAGAGGGTTCTGTAAGGCAGTTCTAGCTCTTCAAGCAGCGATTCTGCATAGGTTCTAAGGCTTTCCAGCTCATCATATGCTGTTTCCGGATGCACTATTTTTACCAGTTCCACTTTATCAAACTGGTGAAGGCGGTTCAAGCCGCGTACATCTTTTCCGTAGGAACCGGCTTCCCTGCGCCAGCAGGGTGTGTAGGCTACATAGAAAAGGGGAAGGTTCTCCTTCTCAATAATTTCATCCCTGTGAAAATTTGTTACAGGAACCTCCGCCGTGGGTATGGCAAAAAGCTCGTCACGCTGAATCACGTACATCATATCTTCCTTGTCGGGTATCTGTCCTGTACCCTTTGCGGAGTCTTCATTGACAAAATAGGGAGTCTGGATCTCAGTATATCCCTTATCGCATGCATTATTAATAAAATAGTTGATAAGTGCCCGCTGCAGCCTGGCTACGGGACCTAAATAAAACGGGAAACCGGCTCCCGTGACTTTAGATCCCCTGTCAAAGTCAATCCATCCTTTTTTATCCGCCAGTTCCCAGTGAGCCTTCCGCCAGTCTTCTTCAACAGGTTCACCCCAGGTTTTAAAGACTTCATTATCTTCCTCATTTTTACCGACCGGAACAGATTCGTGCGGAGTATTGGGAATTCTGAGCAAAAGGTCGTCGCGCCGGCTTTTAAAATTCTGCAGATCATCTTCAAGGCTTTTGATCTTCTCTTTAAGTTTGCTGGTGTGTTTAATAATTTCCTGCGCCTCTTCTTTTTTGCCCTCGCCCATAAGCTTGCCAATTTCCCTGGCCTTGGTATTGCTTTCACTGCGAAGCTCATCCACCTGCTGAACCAGTGAACGCCACTGCTCATCTGCCTTTAGTACCTCATCAACAGCTTCGGTACCAGACTCTCCCTTATCGATCATACCCTGCTTAACTTTCTCGGTATTTTCACGGATAAAATTTATATCTAACATGTATATTCTCGTTATTAGGTTGTCATGAACAGATCCCAAAGATAATAGAGTTTGCCAAAGGATTACAGGATATTTTTCATAACTTTTAGGCGATTCTTTTTAATTTTATTACTCCTGTGAACTGCAGTTTCTCTCTTTTTCGAAGTCACCGGCGAGCCGGCAATCTTTTTTTACAAATGCAGGCATTAAAAGCTTGACCTCCTAATCAATTAAGATTATTTTCAATCTGACATCAAAAATTTAGGCAATCATTACGGATTATGGCACACAGTTTAGATGAGATTGATTTAAAAATATTGAAGCACCTTCAAAAAGACGGACGTTCGCAGCGCAACAAACTGGCTGAAATAGTACATCTCTCAGTTCCTTCCGTGTCGGAACGCATGCGCAAGCTTGAAGAGAAAGATTTGATCAAAGGCTACTACGCTGTTCTCGATTCCAAACGTTTCAATTTTGATATCACCGCTTTTGTATTTGTTGAAGTGGACGGTTCCGATAATTACAAAAAATTTGTCGATCATATTAAAAATGAACCTGAAGTGCTGGAATGCCACTCCATCACCGGGGATGGTTCTCATGTGCTTAAAATCAGAACCGAAAATACCGATTCACTTGAAAAACTGCTTTCCCGAATCCAATCCTGGGACGGTGTACATAAGACCCGGTCTAATGTGGTGCTCAGCAGCTTTAAGGAGACACAGGAACTGCCCATTGAAAAAACCATAGACCCTAAATAAAAAGACTGAACCCTTACTTTCAGCCATAATTAATGCGCTTTACAATCAGACTGGTTTTTCTATTTTGCGTATTTTTAAGCTATGGTTTAGCAAATCAATGTAATGCTCAGCGCTCTATCGGTGTCAGGTGGAATATACCGCAGAATCACTCAGAAGCACTTGTACAGCTTGATACATTAAGAAACCTTGGCGTATCAACGCTTGAAATTAAAGCACTACCCGACAACCGAATCTGGAACACCATTGACAGCATGGGCTTCCGGGTTTACGGGCAAGTGCCAATCTCCTTTCCATTGGTCAAAACACTATCAGAGCCCGATTCCATCCTTGTCAATACAATCCGTGAATATGTACGCGGTTACTCTGCCCGTCCTTCCATTAGCGCAATTGGGTTATTCCAGTATGGTGCCGTTCACAAGGCCTCCTTTGACACTACCCTTCAGCCTTTTGTTGAGCTAATAAGAGAAAGTTTCAACGGCCGGCTGTACTATACAACTGCCCGGGGGGCTCCTGTTCCCATGGATGATCACTTTGATTTTAAGATACTGGAAAGCCGGGTGACTAATGAAATTGAACCCGGAACTGACTTCACAATTCCCGATACGGTTCAGGCACCGGTTACCGATTTTCTCTACTCACCGGGAAACAGTCTCGAAGGATATCTCAAGCCCTTTAAAAATTTTCTTGAAGAAACTTCCACCAAAGGCGGTACCGTTTTTGTCCGGTCCGACTGGCTATTTAGGATGCTGGAAAAACACCCGGAATTTGCCGGCACCGTCAAGCTATACCATTCGGACGATGAATTCATATTCCCGGTACCCAATGAAAATATTGAACGTGGAGCCAATCACAGCTTGATTGTTCTCCTGCTTGTACTGATATGGGTACTCTTTGCAATTAACTATCACCAAAGTCCGGTTTACAGAAAATCCCTGGCCCGGTATTTCAGCAGCCATATCTTTTTTGTCGAAGATGTCATGAACCGACATATACGCTCGGTGGGCCCGTCTGTAATTGTACTGATTCAGAATATGCTGCTGGCGGGAATCTGCGCATATAGCCTGGGAATCATTTTATTCTCTTCACTGGGTTTCGAGGCATTTTTTCACCATTACCCGTTTCTCCTTTTGTTTGGAAACCCTTCCCTATCACTATTTATTGCCGGATGCCTCTTCGGTTTGATATTGACCCTTATCAGTATTTTCTGGCTGCGAATCAGCAATAAAAGCGTTACTCAAACACGGCAGATAGTGAATTTGTATGCCATGCCTTTACAAATCAATTTTTTAATTGTCACGGTTATAACCGCCTTGCTGGCCACCGGCAACCGTCCGGTATTGCTGGTATCACTGGGCCTACTCTTTGCCCTCGTACATATTTCCGCCTTTATAATAGCTGCTTTCGATACTTCCAGGTATCTGATGAAACAAAAATTCCTTTTTTACACCCTCAGTATAGGCCTTTATTGTGTTATTTGGATAGGCTCCGGAATCTGGTTGCTGAACAGCAAGTTTCCCCGGGTTATTCAGCTGGCCTTATCATTATCCTGATTACATAATCTGTTTACGCAGGCGGGCTACCGGAATATTTAACTGCTCCCTGTATTTGCTTACGGTACGGCGGGCAACCTTATAGCCCTTATCTTTCAGTATATCGGCAATAGCCTGGTCGCTGAGGGGATCCTGCTTATCTTCATTATCTACGATTTCGTGGACTATATTCTTCACTTCCGTACTCGAAACTTCCTCCCCGCTCTCGGTTTCAATGCCTTCGCTAAAAAAGTATTTAAGTTCGAATACACCGAAGCTGGTTTGCACATACTTGCCGTTTACCACCCTTGAAATGGTAGAAATATCCAGGTTTACCCGTTCCGCGATATCCTTGAGAATCATCGGCTTCAACCCCTCCCCGTGCTTGAAGAATTCTTCCTGCAAAGCCACAATAGTCTTCATGG
>DATFJD010000446.1:0-5392 GCA_035269475.1 Halalkalibaculum sp. | reverse complement strand
AGAAAGAGTCTGTCGAGATTTTCAAGGAAACCGTTAATGTTTCCGGTAATGTAGGGTTGAAGACGTTTGCTTTTTTAGTGAAACAGCTGTTTGAGCTGCCTCAAAAGGCAAAAGAGAAACAGGCCGATAAAATCTTGTTTTCTTCCATGGTCACGGCCAGCTTGTCTTACCTGTTAGATGGCAGAGACTCTATACCCATGGTCACTATCAATCACGGCCGTGATGTCACGTTGCCGGTTTCGATATACCAGTGGTTCGTACCGAAAATATTTGCACATCTAGATGGGGTGATTTCCGTTTCCCGGGCCACGCGCCAAGAGTGTATCAAGAGAGGTATGAAGCCCGAACAGGGTGTTGCGCTGCCCAATGGCTTTGACCTCGATAAACTTGAAAATTTTCCGGAAAAACAGTCTTCCAGAGTGAACCTCAACCGGAAGTTCCAGATTCCATTTAAGGATAACTTTGCCTTATTGACTGTAGGAAGGCAGGTTAAGAGAAAGGGACATGAGTGGTTTATTCGGAACGTTTTGCCCCGGATTGAGTCTAAGGTAATATACATGGCGGTAGGAGACGGGCCGGAATTTGAAAATGTGAAGCAGGCGGTGGCTGATACCGGGCAGGAAGAAAAGGTATTTCTGCTGGGCAGGCAGCCTGATGATGTCTTGAAAGAAGCTTATGCCGCTTCAGATTTGTTTGTCATGCCCAATATTCCGGTTGAAGGGGATATGGAAGGTTTCGGCATTGTACTGCTCGAAGCCAATATGGCAAGAACCCCGGCAGTTGCGGCCGACCTCGAGGGTATCAAAGATGTAATAACCAATGGCAAAAACGGGTACCGGATCCCGGCACTCGAACCTGAACAGTTTGCCGGGAAAGTAGATGAGGTTCTGCAGGGTGACCTGGCGGCATTTGCAGAGAATACGCGCAACTTTGTAAAGCATAAGTTTAGCTGGAAAACGGTGACGCAACAGTATATAGACTACCTTCAAAAAGTAATTAGTGAGCAACGAAACTAAATCAGCTAATATTAACTTAATATTACTGATAATTTGATTGATGCTTGATATGAAAGTATATTTACCTTGATAAGCACATTAAGTAAAGCCGAAAGAAAAAAGAATGCCCAAAACTAAATCCGACCTAGCAGAAAACGATATTTTTACGAAGGCTTATGATTTTACCAAAGCCGATGAAGTGAAGGCGGAAGGTCTATATCCTTACTTCAAGCCATTGCAGGCTACTGACGGTACTACTGTTAAGATTGACGGCAGAGAGGTAATCATGGCCGGCTCAAATAACTATTTGGGCTTGACGAATGACCCTCGCGTGATTAAAGCGGCCCAGGATGTTCTTCAAGTCTATGGCACCGGATGTACGGGCTCACGCTACCTCAACGGTACGCTGGACCTGCACCTGGAACTGGAAGAAAAGCTTGCCGAATTTATGGGCAAGGATGCATGCGTGTTATTCAGTACAGGCTACCAGACCAATGAAGGATCTATACAGACTATTGCAGGACGCAATGACATAATTTTCTCTGACAAGGATAACCATGCCTGTATTGTCACCGGTACACTTGTTTCAAATGCCAAGACCATGCGTTACACCCATAACGATATGGGTCAGCTTAGAAAGCTTCTGGAACGTGCGGATGAATCGGCAGGAAAACTGATTGTAAGCGACGGGGTGTTTTCCATGTCGGGCACGCTGGCAAAAGTACCTGAACTGGTTGAGCTGGCTAAGGAGTTTAACGCCCGCTTGTACCTCGATGACGCACATGCAATAGGCGTGGTCGGCGACGGGGGACGAGGTTCCGCTTCGGTCTTCGGTTTAAAAGACGAAGTTGACCTGATCAGCGGTACCTTCTCAAAATCATTTGCCTCCCTCGGTGGATTTATTGTCGGCGACTACCAGGTAATTGAATATATCCGTCACCATTCACCGGCACATATTTTCAGCGCCTCTATGCCGCCTGCCAATGTTGCTACGGTATTGAAGGCGCTTGAAATTCTCCAGGAAGAAACATGGAGACTGGACCGGCTTGAAGAAATTTCAAATTACATGCGCAAGGAACTTCGTGATATGGGCTTCAATGTCTGGTCGAGCCAGACCCCGATCATTCCCGTAGTAATCGGAGAGATGACCCAATGCTTTAAATTCTGGAAAGCCCTGTTCGAAGCGGGAGTATACGTAAATGCCGTAGTACCTCCCGGAGTGCCGGAGGGCCAGTCTCTGGTAAGAACCAGTTATATGGCTACCCACACGGACGATCATCTCAACAGAATTCTGGAAGCTTTCCGCAAGGTTGGCATTCAAATGGGTATCATTGATCAAAACGGCCATTCATTACTAGATCAAGACTAATAGAATAGGTGGAAAAAGCTCTTAAGACGAATGGAGTTACTCTGGTAACTACCAAGGAAGAACGCAAGCAATTCCTGGAATTTCCCTACACTCATTATGAGGATGATGAGCACTGGATTCCACCGTTGCGGATGGAGCAAAAAAAGCTGATCGACAAAGAAAAAAATGCCTTTTATAATAATGGCAACATCGCCATGTTTCTGGCCGAACAGAACGGCAAAATTTGCGGAAGGATAGCTGCTATTGAAGATCATCGTTTCAACGACTTCCATGATTCGAATATAGGTTTTTTTGGCTTTTTTGAGTGCATCGACGATGAATCCGTCGCTAAACTGCTATTCAAGGTGACAACCGACTGGCTTGCCGAGAAAGGATATACGGATGTTCTCGGCCCGTCAAATCCGAGCATGATGGACGAAATCGGGATACTGATTGACGGTTTTCAGTTCGATCCCAGCATCATGATGCCTTACCACAAACCCTATTATGATAAGCTCATCAAAAGTGCAGGCATGGAAAAAGAAATGGACATGTTTGCATTCCGGGTCACCCAAGAAACCGTTTCATTTGACAGGATGTACCGGGCGGAAGAAATTGTCAAGCGGCGCTACCCCAGGTTGCGAATCCGCGAAGTGGACATGAAGAATATAGAGCAGGAAGTTGAAACGGTAAGGGAAATATTCAATCAGGCGTGGAAAGACAACTGGGGATTTATTCCGCTGACCAAAGAAGAGCTGGCATCGACGGCCAATGATTTTAAGATGATTCTCGATCCCAAAGTTGCCCATATTGCTGAAATTGCGGGAGAACCTATCGCTTTTTCAATAGCCCTGCCCGATTTGAACCAGGCGCTGAAGAAAATAGACGGCAAATTATTTCCTTTCGGTATTTTTAAGCTTCTTTGGCATAAAAGAAATATCAACCGAATTCGAACGGCCCTTATGGGTGTGATGCCCCAATACCAGGGTAAGGGAATTGACGCCCTGCTGCATAAAGAAGCTATATTGAACGGGCGTGAAGTAGGGTATAAATCGTCTGAGTTGAGCTGGGTATTGGAAACCAACACAAATATGATTCGGGTTGCGGAACGCCTCGGTGCAAAAATCGAGAAAACGTACCGCATGTACCGCAAAGAACTTTAGCCGCAGATTTGCACGGATTTTAACTGATTTACATACATCGGCCTGTGGGCCGATTATTTTTTAGAAATAGTTTTTTATCAGCAATTAAAAGAGTGATGCAAAGCATCGCTCGAAAATCCGTTTTTATCCGTGCAAATCTGCGGCTGATATGAAAAATTCCTACCTTTGAATTCCATTCAGAAATTGGGTGTTATAATTATTAGCAATGTTTCTAAATAAAGTATTTTTGTCATTATGAGTGAATTTCGTACGGAAAAAGATTCCATGGGTGAAGTTAAAGTTCCCAAAGATGCATACTACGGGGCACAAACCCAGCGTGCAGTTGATAACTTTCCGGTAAGCGGCATCATGTTCAGCCGGGCCTTTATTGAAGCTTTAGGCATGGTGAAGAAGCATGCAGCCAAAGTGAACAGCGAGCTGGGCATGATAGAGGATGAAATTGCCCGTCCCATTAAGGAAGCCTCTCAGGAGGTCATTGACGGTAAATTTGATGATGACTTTGCCATCGATATTTTCCAGACGGGTTCCGGAACCTCAACCAATATGAACGCCAATGAAATCATCTCAAAAAGGGCTAATGAGCTGAAAGGAGACGATATCGATGTTGAAATTCATCCTAATGACCATGTGAATTACGGGCAGAGTTCCAACGATGTAATCCCGACTACCATTCGACTCGCTTCTGCGCTTGCGGTAAAAAACCACCTGATTCCCTCTCTTGATCATCTCAGTAAAGCGTTTAAAGAGAAAGGCGCGGAACTATCGGAGGTGGTTAAGACCGGAAGAACCCATTTAATGGATGCGATGCCGGTTACTATTGAGCAGGAATTCAGCGGTTATGCACGGCAGCTTGAACTTGGCGTTGAACGCCTTAACTCTGCCATGGAAAGAATTAAAGAACTGCCGCAGGGAGGGACCGCTGTCGGTACAGGCCTGAATACAAATCCCGATTTTGGTGCAAAAATGGCTGCCTCCCTGTCTGAAGAGACCGGCATTGATTTCCGTGAGGCTGAAAATCATTTTGAAGCACAGTCTACTGTTGACGCTCCTGTTGAATTGAGCGGACAGCTGAAAACCATTGCGGTGGGACTCATGAAAATCGGCAATGACCTGCGATGGATGAATTCAGGCCCCAACAGCGGGATTGGAGAACTTCAGTTAAAGGCACTTCAGCCGGGCTCTTCCATCATGCCCGGAAAGGTGAACCCGGTTATTGAGGAGTCCCTGACTATGGTCTGTGCCCAGGTTATAGGCAATGATTCAACTATAACGGTAGCCGGGCAGTCGGGAAATTTTGAATTGAATGTGATGCTGCCCGTGGTAGCTCACAATTTGTTGGAGTCCATAGATATTCTTGCTAATGCGGCGCGCAACCTGGCCGACCGTTCCGTGAAGCTGCTTTCTGCCAATAAAGAGCGTATTGAAGAGATGGTGGGAAGAAACCCGGTGCTGGTCACGGCTCTTAATCCGCTGATTGGCTATGACCAGGCTGCGAAAATTGCCAAAAAAGCCTTTAAGGATAACAGGCCGGTTAAAGAAGTAGCCAGGGAGATGACGGATCTTTCCGATGAAGAGCTGGACAAGGCGCTGGATCCTATCAAAATGACCAAAGGCGGATTTATGGAATAGGAATTTATATAAGTGTAGTATACCTCGAAATCGGTGATGATTTGGTTGCAAATTCCAGGTGCACTACACTTTTAAAACTAAGGCATTTTTGTAAAAAAAGGCAGAAGCCCTTATCATTCTGATCTGGATTTATACCGATCTCTCTACTGTTTTTAAAACTGCCGGAATGGCGGTCGAACCGAATTAAACTGATACCATGGCAAGTACAAAAACAAAGAATAAAAGCACATCGAAATCGTCAGCTTCTAAAAAGAAGT
>DATFJD010000445.1:0-2935 GCA_035269475.1 Halalkalibaculum sp. | reverse complement strand
GGAAAAGATCTCGATCATACCCCGGATTATGTATCATATGAAGTTTGGGTCTTCTTAAGAAGTGGTTATTACACAAAGGCACACTGAGGAGCTCAGAGATACACAAAGATTTTTTACTCAGTCCCATGATCAATTAGTTTTTTAAGTTTTCCCCATATCTGTAAACTTCTGCACTGCGTTGTGCGTCTCTCTCTTTTCCGGTTCAATGCGTCTTTCGTTACTTTAATCCACTCTGTGATTGATGTAGGCCGTACGAACAAACCGGTCATCCCGGACCCCGTTACGGGATCTCCTAAAGTTGAGATTTTATTTTTGTCCGTGTACCTGTCGATAGGGCTCCCGGTGAGAGATCATATATAGGTAACAATGGAAAAACAGTGAACATGAAAATATTACCTTACCACCAGGCTACAAGCCTCTCGGAGCGGAGGACATTATAACAAGCCTTCTTTATTAAAATTTCTCTGCTAAACCTCACCTCCGTACTTCTTTTTGTTCCTCTCTGTGAAAATATGAGTTTAACCTCACAGACTTTAAAATTTCGTTTTTAAAACGGATCTAATTTACACTATAGCCACCGAACTCTTATATTCAACTCACATTTGATTATATCTACTATAAATCTAGATGGGAATGACTAAGAAAATAAAAAAATGGAGAAGTCCCAGTCTTGGCAGAGATATGAACCTGGCCATGTACGGGGACAGCGGGACGCCCATCCTGTCTTTTCCAACGAGAGGGAAGAGCTGCGAGCAGTGGGAAGAACATGGAATGACAGAAGCAATATCCCTGCAGCTGGAAGAGGGTTATAACCAGTTATTTTGCGTCGACTCCGTGGACAGTGAAAGTTTTTTGAACGAAGACATTGATCCATCCAAACGGATTACCCGGCATATTCAATACGAATCGTTTATCCTGGATGAGGTTATTCCATACATAAAGAGCAATAACCGGATTAACTATCTGATTGTTGCCGGAGTTGACCTGGGCGGATATCATGCCATCAACCTTGCCTTGAAGTATCCAAAACAGTTTGGAAAGGCTATAGGCATCAGCGGGGTATATGACATAAAACATCTTTTGGATGAATTTTATAACGAAAATATTTACTACAATAACCCGGCAGACTACATGCCAAACCTTAACAAGCAGTCTCTGTTGAATGAGATACGCGACGTAGATTTTCGACTGGTAAGCTTCACTAACGACCAGCGAAAGGAAGAGGCCGATCAAATGTCGAACATACTGCGGATGAAATTTATTGAACATGAGCTCGACATCTGGGATATCGATGAGAGTGAAGAGTGGGAGCTCTGGAAACAAATGCTAAAGACACATATTATTTAAGATCATGCCTGAAATAAAGAAAATACTGGTAGCAAACCGCGGGGAGATAGCCTTGCGTGTAATTCGCAGCTGCATTGATGCCGGAAAAGAGACCGTAGCCGTTTACTCGGAGCCCGATGCCGAAGCCCCTTATGTGCTTCTGGCCGATGAATCGGTGGGTATCGGCCCAGCTGCATCTTCTGAGAGTTACCTGGTTTTTGACAAGATTATCAATGCGGCAAAATCAACCGGGGCAGATGCCATTCATCCCGGATACGGATTTCTGAGCGAAAATGCCGACTTTGCGGAGCGGTGCAAGGAGGAGGGGATTATCTTTATCGGCCCCGAGCCTTACGCCATTCGCAAGATGGGTGACAAGACGGAAGCCCGCGAGTTGATGAGTAAAGCGAATGTGCCCTTTCCTCCGGGTACCAAGAAAGAGCTTGAAAGCGTAGAGGATGCCGAGAAAATTGCCGATGAAATAGGCTATCCCGTACTGGTGAAGGCGGCTGCAGGCGGCGGCGGAAAGGGCATGAGAATTATTGCCAATAAAGACGAGTTCCGTTCTGGTATCAAGGCCGCCAAATCGGAGGCGCGCAACTCGTTCGGCGATGACCGGGTATATATTGAAAAATATCTGGTAGAACCCAGGCACGTCGAGTTCCAGATTATTGCGGATACTCATGGAAATGTGCTGCACCTGTACGATCGCGAGTGTTCCATTCAGCGCCGTCATCAAAAAGTAATTGAGGAAGCTCCCTGTACGATACTAACTGATGAGCTGCGGGCTGAAATGGCGGAAGCGGCCATATCTGCAGCCAAGGCCTGTGACTATGTAGGAGCGGGAACCATTGAGTTTCTTGTTGACCGGGACCGGAATTTTTATTTCCTCGAGATGAACACCCGGCTGCAGGTAGAGCACCCGGTCACCGAACTGATTACCAGCCAGGACCTGGTAGCTCTGCAGATACTGGTTGCGGAAGGCGAGAAGCTGCCTTTTACCCAGGAGGAGGTCACCATGAAAGGCCATGCCATTGAATGCCGTATCTACGCAGAAGACCCAAGAGATAATTTCCTGCCCAGCACGGGCACGCTAAGCAAGCACAGAATTCCGTCCGGAAACGGGGTGAGAGTAGATTCAGGTGTGGAAGAGGGACAGCCCGTCACCATTAACTATGACCCTATGATTTCCAAGCTTTGCACCTATGGCAAAGACAGGGAGCAGGCCATTCAGCGCATGATTCGCGCACTTTCGGAGTATGAAATCGCCGGGTGCCGAACCACCATTCCCTTTTGCGATTACGTTATGAAGCACGACACTTTTCGAAACGGAGAATATGATACGCACTTTGTGCAGAACTATTTTAAACCTGAAAACCTGGACGAGATATCAGGAATAAATGAGGACTATCAGCGCCTGGCTGCAATATTGCTGAAGGAGAAGGGTGGTAGTGAGGAGGAGAGTCCGCAGGCTGCGTCCCCAAACGGGGTCTCTTACAATTCGGACTGGTGGATCAACCGCCGCTAACGCTCATACCCTGAACAAGCTTACATGGATAAACTGATAAAACTGGAAGAGTTGGGAATGTTTATCCTGGGCCTGGCTCTA
>DATFJD010000444.1:0-4989 GCA_035269475.1 Halalkalibaculum sp. | reverse complement strand
GTCGATGCTGATGAGGCTATTGAAGAGATTGAACTTGAAGAGGACGATCCGGAAGATTTAGAACCGCGAGCGCCTATCATTACCGTGATGGGACATGTTGACCACGGTAAAACCTCGCTGCTTGATTATATCAGAAAGGCACAGGTAGCCGAAGGCGAAGCCGGAGGCATTACCCAGCATGTCGGTGCATATGAGATTCAGACAGAAGAAGGAAGGAATATTACATTTCTCGATACGCCGGGCCACGAAGCCTTTACCGCTATGCGATCGCGTGGAGCGCAGGCTACAGATATTGTAATTCTGGTTGTGGCAGCTGATGATGCCGTGATGCCCCAAACTGTTGAGGCGATCAATCACGCCAAGGCTGCAGGAGTATCCATCATTGTAGCGATCAACAAGATTGATAAGGAAGGAGCAAATCCCGATAAGATTAAGCAGCAGCTCACCGAACATGAGGTAATCGTTGAGGAGTACGGCGGTACAAACCAGGTTGCCGAAGTTTCTGCCAAAACCGGTGAAGGTATTGAGGAACTGCTCGAAAAGGTGCTTATTGAATCCGAACTGATGGAACTGAAAGCCAATCCCGACCGCCGGGCAGACGGAGTAGTACTTGAAGCTCGCGTGGATAAAGGAAAGGGTACGGTTGCCAATATTCTGGTTCAAAACGGTACGCTGAAAATCGGTGATCCCTTTGTTGCCGGGCCTTGTTTCGGACGTGTACGAGCCATGGAAAACGAACACGGCGAAAGAATTCAAAAAGCCGGGCCGTCACAGCCTGTGCAACTTATGGGCTTCGACGACATTCCGCAGGCAGGTGACAAACTGGTTGTAACGGAAGATGAGAAAAAGGCAAAAGAAATTGCCAATCAAAGACAGCAGATTCGCAGAGAGCAGGAGCTTCGACGAACCAAGCACCTTACCCTGGATGACCTGTCACGGCGTATGGCACTCGGTGAAGTATCTGAACTTAACATCATTATCAAAGCCGATGTGGACGGATCTATCGAGGCGCTCTCCGGATCCCTACAGAAAATAAGTACCGACGAGGTAAGTGTTAATATTATACACACCGGTGCAGGTGCCATCACCGAATCTGATGTGCTGCTTGCCTCTGCATCCGATGCCATTATCATTGGCTTCCAGGTGCGGCCAACATCAAATGCCAGAAAGCTTGCTGAGGAAGAAGAAATAGATATTCGACTCTTCAGCGTAATTTATGATGCGGTTGACGAAGTTAAAGATGCAATGGAAGGCCTGCTTTCTCCGGATATCAGTGAGAAGCTTGTCGGTAATGCGGAAGTTCGCGAAATCTTCAAGGTTTCAAAAGTCGGTACTATTGCCGGTTGTTATGTAACGGATGGCAAAATTCTCAGAAACAACCCCGTTCGTGTTGTACGTGACGGAGTTGTCATTTACGACGGTGAAATTGATGCCCTGAAGCGATTCAAAGACGACGTCAAGGAAGTTCAGACCGGCTACGAATGCGGTATCAGCATCGTAAACTACAACGACCTCAAGGTTGGCGATATCATTGAAAATTACGAAGTGGTTGAAGAGAAGAGAAAGCTTGAAGACGCACGTAGCTTCGATGACGCTGAAGTTTAAATCCTGATTCACCTCACTTATGAGTATTAGAACAGAGCGGCTAGCTGCTGTTATACAGCGTGACCTCGGACATATAATCCAGCAGAGCTATCAGAAAAGCGGGTCATTTATTACCGTTACCCAGGTAGAGGTAACCCAAGACCTGCTTATAGCCAAGGTGTTTCTGAGCATATATGCTCCCGGGAAGGATGAGGATGCCATATTTTCTAACCTGGAAGAACATAATGCCGCTATTCGCAAGGAATTGGCCTCCAAGATAAGGCACCAGGTTCGACGCATTCCCGAACTGCATTTTAACAAAGATGAAAGCGCCGAGTATGTAGACAAGATGGAAAACCTCTTTGACCGGATCCGTGAGGAAAGAAAGCAGCGCTCAACCGGAGAAGAAGAGTAATCCCTATCCCACATGGCTAAAGCCATTCCCATCGATAAGCTGCCATTCTATTCAAAAAAGAACCTTCCCGATCCTTCATTTGATTTCTCGGAAGGAGCTGCCTTTCTGATCAGCAAGCCAAAAAAGTGGAGCAGTTTCGATGTGGTAAAACGCCTCCGCAAATGCCTTGACCTTCGTAAAATCGGTCACGCCGGCACGCTTGACCCCATGGCAACCGGACTGCTAATTCTCTGTACCGGTAAAGGGACAAAATCGATTTCACAGATTCAGTCACAACCAAAGGAATATATCGGGGAGGTTACTTTCGGGGCAGCAACGCCAAGTCATGACGCCGAAACAGAAATTGAAGAAACAGCGGAATCCGATCATATCACAAAAAACATGGTAGAAGAAGTACTGAGGAATCAGTTTGAGGGACAGATTAACCAGATTCCCCCCATGTATTCTGCCTTAAAGCACAACGGCACCCCACTATATAAACTGGCCAGGAAAGGAAAAGAAGTTAAAAGAACTCCCCGTCAGGTTATCATTTATGAATCGCAGATATTAAATTTCCAGAACCCGAAGCTGGAGTTATATGTTAAATGCAGTAAGGGCACTTATATACGAACGCTGGCTTATGACTTGGGCAAAGCATTGGATTCCCTGGCGCATTTAACCGGCCTTAAACGGACAGCCATAGGAGATTTTAAAAATGAGGATGCCTTAAGCATTGATGAATTGGAAGCCATATTTCTGCAGTAAAAGTAAAGCTTTACCGCTTCCACATAAGATCACTGACAAATATAAATTATCCCAAATAAAAATTTAGCAATGGCAGAACTTGTTTACCTGAATGATGTAACCCATGATGCTAATTCTGTGGTAACTGTTGGAACCTTCGACGGTGTTCATGCCGGTCACCGGGCTATCATGGATACGGTGCTGCGTAAAGCGGAGCAGCGGGATGCCCGGAGCGTCATTGTTACTTTCGACCCTCACCCCAGGGAGATTATAAGCCCGGGGGATGCCGGTATCAAGCTGCTTACCACGCTTCAGGAAAGAAGAGAAATTCTCGAAGAACTGGGCATAAACCGGATGGCGGTGATTCCTTTCGACCGGGATTTTTCACTGCTCAGTTCAGAAGAGTTTATACGGGATATTATTTTTAAAAAAATAGGGGTTAGTGAATTTGTCATCGGTTATGACCATCATTTTGGGAAAGACCGGGAAGGTTCTATTGAAACAGTGGAGCGGCTTGGTGAGGAGCTGGGTTTCGAAACCTATGTGGTTTCAAAGAGAGAGGTGGGGGCAAAAACCGTCAGCAGTACCGCTATAAGAAACGCGCTTAGCGAAGAGGGCGATGTAGAACAGGCAGCAGAGTTTTTGCAGCGGCTCTACAGGCTAAACGGCACGGTTGTCCATGGTGATAAAAGAGGGAAAGAGATAGGCTACCCGACTGCAAATATCAAGCCTGAGGATACAAGAAAAATTATACCGAAAGACGGGGTCTATGCCGTTGGTGTGCGCTATGAGGGCGAATGGTACAAGGGAATGATGAATATCGGTACGCGGCCGACCTTTGATGACAGCCAACGCACCTTGGAGGTTCACCTGTTTAATTTCAATAAAGATATTTACGGCAAAGAAGTACAGGTGCGGTTTGTTAAAAGAATCAGGGATGAAAAAAAATTCTCGGGAGTAGAGGAGCTGGTTAGGCAGCTGAACGATGATGAGAATACTGCCAAGGAAATACTTGAAGCCCATTAAAATTATTGCAAACCTGCCCGGTAAAGCTTATCTTTGCACGCTATAATGATAATAGAAAGCGTGTCGTTTACGTAAAGAAAATCAGAACTTAGATAACACATGTCGATAACAAAAGAACAGAAAGAAGAAATTGTAAAAAAATACGGCGGATCTGAAGAAAATACCGGATCAACCGAGGCTCAAATCGCTATTTTCACAGCTAGAATTAATGATTTGACCGATCACCTGAAAGACAATCAGCAAGACCACGCTTCACGCAGAGGATTGCTGAAAATGGTAGGTAAGCGACGCCGTCTGCTGAACTACCTGAAGAAAAAAGATATTGAAAAGTATCGAGAGCTCATTGGTGACCTTGGTATCCGCAAGTAATTATTTTAAGGCACGTTTTTTATGACGTGCCTTTTTTATTTTGGAAAATTACTGGCATATCGCATGGTTTGAGGGATATTAACCTTTCTGATTATCCTCAATCAATTGTAGCAGGAGGTTTCATCTGTAAACCTCGCAGACAACAAGACAGAACATAAATTAGAATAGAAGTTATTGGTAAATAAGATGAAAGAAGAATTTAAAAGTGTAGAATTCGCTCCCGGCAAAACATTATCTGTAGAGACGGGACGTATTGCGAAACAGGCTGACGGTTGCGTAACCGTTCGAATGGGAGATACCATGGTATTATGTACCGCAGTCAGTGCAAAAGAACCGAAACCGGGTCAGGATTTCTTCCCTCTAACCGTAGATCTCCGTGAGAGTTTTTCGGCCGGCGGTAAGTTCCCGGGTGGTTTTATCAAACGTGAGGGACGTCCGTCTGAAAAGGAAATCTTATCCAGTCGTTTGATTGACCGGACGATTCGACCCTTATTCCCTAAAAAGTATCGCTGCGAAACCCAGATAATTTGCTCTGTTCTTTCATCCGACGGTGAAAATGATGGAGATGTATTAGGAGGCTTCGGTGCATCTGCTGCCTTGCATATTTCCGATGCACCTTTCGAAGGGCCATCTGCAGAGGTAAGAGTCGGACGCATTGACGGCGAGTTCGTCATCAATCCTACTATTTCTGAGCTTGAGAACAGTGACATCGATATGATTGTAGGCGGTACTGCTGAAAGCGTATTGATGATGGAAGGCGAGATGGAAGAAATTTCTGAAAAGGAAATGCTGGAAGCGCTTAAGGCCGCTCATAAGTCTATTGTAAAGCTTTGTGAATTTCAGGAAGAGCTTCGTGAAGAATATGGCAAAGA
>DATFJD010000443.1:0-3192 GCA_035269475.1 Halalkalibaculum sp. | reverse complement strand
GTTGCGCAGACGATGTCTTCGCAGATCTGTCCGGTAACCCGGGAGTCGCGACCCACAACTACGGTACCGCCCTGAAGCCAGGTGCCGTACGCCGAAGTAAACGTGACCAGATTTTGTGGGGTGAGATGAGAACCGAAAATACCGCGGATTCCGGATACTGAGATCATTAATGCCATAAAGCGAGTTAGTTTCTTGAGTAGTTTAGTTTAAAATGAGGTGTGTTCGGTTTAAGAATTTGGAAAAAGTGCCTGAGACTGTCTAAAATATTTATAATGTGTTTATAAGCTTAAATAATTTAGACATTAAATCCCTCTCTATTTGATAGAGAGGGAAATAGGGTGAGTCTGAAAGGAAAAACTAAATTATTTAAGCGGTTTTCAAGTGCGAGAGTATTCTTTTTGGACACCCCTCTTAATCTCCCCTTATTAGGGGAGAATTTGTCTAATCCGTCTGCATTTTTCTTAAATCAAACTCACTGTATATTCGTTACTGGTTTTTTCGCGGCTGCCAGGGTGTTTCCGGCTCGCCGGCTTGTCTGTTTTCGAACCTTGCCAGAACAAAGAGCAGATCGGAAAGCCGATTCAGATAAATGACGGTTTCGGCCGAAATAGGATCGTTCTGTTTTAGGGCTACCGTGTTTCGCTCAGCCCGCCGGCAAACGGTTCTTGCCATATGCAATGTTGCTCCGGCCGGTGATCCTCCCGGAAGGATAAAACTTGTAAGAGCCGGGAGATCCTCCTCAAGTTCATCGATCCAGTTTTCAAGCTTTTCGATATCCTTGCTGCCAACACGCTCAATCTTTGATTCCTTTGTGTGCAGGGTGGCCAGATCTGCCCCGAGTACAAAAAGCTGGGACTGGATCTCATTCAGCATGTTTTTCCCCTTCTCACTGAGTGAATGAGTCAAAACCATGCCGATAATGGAGTTCAGTTCGTCCACGGTACCGTATGCGTGGATTCTCAGACTGTTCTTTTCAACACTGGCGCCCCCAAAAAGGGAGGTATATCCCTGGTCGCCTTTCTTCGTATAGATTTTCATAAATTTTTGTTTTTAAGGTAACAAGCTAACGATTGACTTTCAGGTTCTAATTTTTTTGATGTGATAGGATTCCCCGCACTCTTCGAAATCATCGAAAAGATGATGATGCGAACCGAGCTGCCCCTCAAATCTTTCGGCCTCCGTTTTAGGTATTCCTATCTTCAGAGATACATTTTCCATGTATTCAGAGTTCAGTTCAATCATCGTGAAATCATTTTTCAGCTTATCAATAATTCCCTGATGAGTATATTGATACACGATGCGGTAGGTTTGAATCGGAACAACCTCTTTCAATCGAGCCCTTTCGATACATAACCGGGCCGATTCACCGTAGGCATCAATCAAGCCGGATTTTCCGAGTTTGGTTCCGCCGTAGTAGCGTACGGAAACCGCAATGCAGTTTATCAGATCGGCAGATTTCAGCGCGTTGAGGATAGGAAGCCCGGCCGTACCGCCCGGTTCACCGTCATCCTGGTCGAACTCTTCAATTTTGTTGGGATTTATTCTCCACGCATAGCAGTGGTGTGTGGCCGTCGGGTGCTCATTTTTTACGGTTTCCAGGAAATCATCTGCTTCCGCTTTACTTTCTGCCGGGTGTAAATATCCCAGAAATTTGGATCCTTTGACGCGATAGTCGCTTTTAAATAGTTTAGTAACCGTATACAAGAAATTGATTTGCTAGAATGAGAGGTTAATATCCAATTTAGACCTTTTCTTAATAAGCCGATTCCATGAATTGAAAGGGCTTCAACCTTGCCTTTTATAACAAAAGGGGCGACTTTTAACAGATGAATTTAGGAACAGAAAAATATAGATGATTGTTGGTTCGATAACATACGATTCATCTATCTGATCACATTAATAATAATATCTACAGTATGCCAAATCTATTACAAGCAGCGACGTCACAGGTTGGGCGAAAAATATTAACCGGCCTGACCGGTATTTTCCTCGTCTTGTTTATCATATTTCACCTTGGCGGAAACCTGGCCATATTCGGCGAAGCAGATGCGATGAACCGCTACTCGATGACTCTCCACAATTTAGGCCCACTGCTTTGGATCGCAAGAATCGGTCTGCTGGCAGTTTTTGTCATTCACGCCTGGATTGGAATTTCCATCTGGTTTAAAAAGAGAAAGGCACGTCCCAACAAATATGAAGTATACAGCAGTAAAGGCGGTCCCAGCAAACAGAGCCTCAGTTCAAGAAGCATGGCCTTTACAGGTGTTGTACTTCTGATCTTTGTGGTCATTCACGTCAACACGTTTGCACTGGGCGAAACCGGAACCGTGGTAATTGACGGGCAGGAAACACATGATATTAAAACACTGGTTATAGACACCTTCCAGAGCAGTGCTGTCTATTCATTCGGGTACGCTTTCGTTATGTTACTTCTCGGAACACACCTGGGGCACGGGATCTGGAGTGCCTTTACATCTCTCGGCATGAAGAGCAAGAAAACCTCAGCTATTGTCTACACATTAGGCGGAATTTTTGCAGTCGTGTTTGCCGTTGGCTTTCTGTTTATCCCGATCTACATCTACTTCGGAGGCGGCTGTGAAGCAGCACTTATCCAATGCCAATAATCATTTTGTAAATCTACCTATACCATTATGAAATTAGATCCAAAAGTACCTTCAGGACCACTGGAAGATAAGTGGGAACAGCATTTAAAGGATATCAAGCTGGTTTCTCCGAACAACAAGCGGAAGCACAACGTCATTGTTGTGGGAACGGGACTTGCAGGCGCTTCTGCTGCAGCCAGCCTTGCAGAACTGGGCTATAACGTACAGACATTTTGTATCCAGGATTCTGCCCGGCGGGCACACAGTATTGCGGCCCAGGGTGGTATCAACGCGGCGAAGAACTATCAAAATGATGGCGACAGCGTTTGGCGACTGTTTTACGACACCATTAAAGGCGGTGACTACAGAAGCCGTGAGTCTAACGTTTATCGTTTGGCTCAAAACTCGAACAATATTATTGACCAGGCGGTTGCGCAGGGTGTTCCATTTGGCCGTGACTATGGCGGACTGCTCGATAACCGTTCATTCGGTGGAGCGCAGGTTTCGCGGACATTCTATTCACGTGGGCAGACCGGACAGCAACTTCTGCTGGGTGCATACCAGGCGATGATGCGTCAGGTTCATACCG
>DATFJD010000442.1:0-2719 GCA_035269475.1 Halalkalibaculum sp. | reverse complement strand
TTTTACTATGGCAGCAGCCAATGACTCCTGCAGGGGTGCGGTATGCGATTCCGTACGGTAACCGCGCCTGGAGAGAGACTCCCCGGAGGTATCAAGGAAAACACGGCACTTGCTGTTTCGCCAGTAAAGGAACACAACGGTATGCTGCAGGTCAGGCCCGGAATCGGGTCGGGTACCGGTTTCAGTGCGAATTCTGTCTACAATGGCATCCTTGCAGGTCAGGTTGGCATACTGGGTATTAGAAATCGTGGGGTTGTCAATAAAAGAGGTTACGCTTACGTATCCGTGCGGTTCTATGTAGTCTTCCCAGGGAATACTCTGTACCTGCCGGTACATTTCATCGGAATCTGCGGCCTGGAACTCATCCAGCAGATAATGAACCCGGTGTGCGGTTCTGAGTGTCAATACCAGCTTCATGCAGTCCTGAAGCGTGCCTTCCGTCTCTACTCCTGCTTTTCGTGCTTTCTTTATGGGGAAATGCTGCTCTTTAAGTTCTTCTTTTAGAAAGGGGGTAATACGTTTGGGACATGTAATAGATATGTTGCTCGTTTCCTGAAAATCGGCCATTGTTTGCAATCGTATTGTGGATATGTGCTAAATAAAAAAGGGACGCGTAATGCGTCCCTTGTAACAGATCTGTAATAAAGCTTCTAGCTTTTTTCAACTAGCTCTATGTCGAAAGTGAGATCTTTACCGGCAAGCGGATGATTGGCATCCAGCTTCACCTTTTCTTCTGTAACATCGGTTATTTGAACCGGAATGGCTTTGCCGTTTTCCTGTTGTTGCATTTGAAGCTGCATTCCTACTTCCGGTTCAATATTGTCGGGCAGCTCTTCTCTGGAAACTTCAAGTTCCAGGTCATCTCGACGTTCGCCATAAGCTTCGTCGGTAGGAATCTCCACGGTAGTTGAATCACCGATTTCCATACCTTGCACCGCTTTTTCAAAACCGGGAATAAGCTGTCCCTGTCCCAGGGTGAACTCAAGTGGTTCTTCTCGCTCACGGGAAGTATCGAATACCGATCCGTCGTTAAGTTTACCTGTATAATGTACTTTTACTGTGTCGCCTTCTTTAACTTTAGACAAAATATTTTTCTTTTCTTTAGTGTTTTTCCTTAAATGCGACGCAATATAAGGTTTTTTCAGCACAATTTAGAGTGCAAATCCTAATGAAAGGCGGCGGTGGTCAGCCTGGGTTTGTATTGGGTGGAATCGCTGACAATCCTGAACTCGATAGCACCGAGTACCAGGCCGTTATCTGTCGTCACTTCCACTTTCCAGGGGCCGGGCCAGATGTTTCTTTTGAAGGTGTAGCCCCTGTAACCGCCTTCTCTGCCGCCTGTGACCTCATAGTTTATGGTGTCGGTCACTGTCCACCGCTCGTTTTCAGAATCATACCACTGCCAGCGATGCTGCACTGATTTTGACAAATCGGTTGGTGCAAAGATGGAAGTATAGACAAATACAGAGTCGGAATTGGAATGGTAGAAGGTAGAATTAAAGCTTTTCCAAAAACTGGGGAAGCCTGACTGTTCGTAGGTGACCTGAAAAGTATTTCCGGACTTGGAAACATCGTAGGCTACCAGTCCCTTTTCAAGAGACAAGGGAACAGGAGGGATCAGGTTCAAATAGTAGCAACCGTTGATGAAGATATAAATGCCGAAAATCAGTGATAGCAGCTTTTTCTTATTAACATCCTTTCTTGTAGAGGGACTTTTTTGATAAATCATTAGCAGCAGGTACAAGGTTACGGAAAGACTTGCAATACCCGATAGGATGAACAGGAAAGTATTCATGAAACCGAACAGGATAGGAAGGAAAAATATGAAGAAGGTAAAGTTTACGAAGAAATAGGCACCGAACTGCAGGTATTTATTGGATATGCGATGTTTCAGAAATTCATTTCCGAAGAGTAAAAGCAGCAGAATGACAAAGAACACCATGGTCTTTGTAAATGATACGCTTTGAAAAAAGAAAATCACATAAGCACTGCTCAAGCCTCCAAGGAAAAACTGTATGGCATATGGCGAGTACTGCAGGTAGGGTTCTAAAAAGGTGTTCTCCCAGTGTTTATCATCTGCAAGATTATAGATATACAGTGATACGGTCAGTGATATTAGATAGATAAACAATATGGTATTACTGTACCAGCCGTCTATGCGGCCCAGGGTAAGGCTGTCCCAGATAAAGCCTCCCATAAAGAAAATGACAGGAGCATATTTCTTATGTTCTGCTAAAAATGTCTTAATCGCTAAAAACATTTAGAAATGATTCTGTTTTAATTTTAATTATAAGCGATAAGCAGGGTCATTAATTAAACACACGCAACCAATAACGTATCAAAGTCGCCAATATACAAACCTATGGAGCCGAACATTTACGATATTTTAAAAGAGTCTAAAACGGTAGCAATCATCGGTTGCTCAAAAAACAAGTACCGAACCAGTTATCATATTGCTTCTTACCTTCAGGAGCAGGGTTTTAAAATCATTCCCATTCATCCCGATTATGACGAGGTGCTTGGGGAGCAGGCATATGATTCCATTCTTAATGTACCGGACGACATTAGCATTGATATCGTAGATATTTTCAGGGATTCGGCACATACCGCCGAGATGGTGGAGGAAATAATTGAGTGGAGCAATAAAACAGGCCAGCAGCCGGTGGTATGGACCCAGCTTGGGGTATCCTCGGATGAAGCCGGGGAGAAGGCAAAGGAG
>DATFJD010000441.1:0-5890 GCA_035269475.1 Halalkalibaculum sp. | reverse complement strand
GCCAAATATTCTTTGAAGTTCCAGCCGGAAAGCTAGATGAGGGCGAAACTCCTGAAAGCACAGCAAGGCGAGAGTTGAAAGAAGAAGCAGGCATCTCCACTGATAGCATGCATTACCTGGGCCCATTTTACCCCAGTATCGGTTATGCCGACGAGGTCATACACTTATACACAGCCTGGAACCTGACAAGCTTTGATCAGAAAGTTGACGAAGATGAATTCCTGTTGAAGCACCGCATATCTTTCCGTGAAGCCGTAGAGATGGTGCACAGAGGTGATATTTCTGACGGAAAGACCATGGTGACCATACTTCAGGCTTGGCACTGGTGGCAGGAAGACGGACCTTTTAGTGTTTAGCAGCTGCGGTTTATTTGGTCGGAGGTAGCTACCCGTTTACAACACATTAGGGCTTTAGGCTCCCGGTTCAATATCGGGAGTTTGGCCTATTCCCTTCCTGCGGTATCCCTTTCTTGTACCCCTTATTTTATAATCTCTTCCCTTACGGCAAGGTCGTAAATGGATTTGTGCAGGTCGGAATCAGTAATCTCTTCACGCTCTATAAGCTCTTCTACCTCATCCCCGCGAAGCAATAGTATGCAGCCCTGTTTGTTCAGGGCTTCGTCAAAATTGCGCGGATCGGCCATCGACAGTTTCTTTAAATCTATTCCGTCAGGACTTTTGGTTAGGTTCACCAGACAGTAAAAACTGTCTTTATCTTCGTCACCGAATCCAAATATTTCCAGTTTCGTATCATCTTTTGAAAGCATCGGTAGATAAAAATTTGGTTAAATATGAATCTGTTTCACTTTTGCCTGCGTAGTATAAGACTGATGGCAATTAAAATGGTGACATCAGAGATGGTTAAGATGAGCGGCTCCAAAGCTTCCGGGCAGTAAAACCCGGGAGCCTTTTTATTGGTTATGCCGTTCAAGAAAGTCCCGTGCTTTCACCAATTCCACAACCTCTCCCGTCTCTTTATTAATAATCTCAACCTGGAAAAGGCTGATAATAGCCTGATTCTGGATACAATCGATAGTTTCCTCGAGTGTATCACACTGTTCCTGTTCACTTACAAGGTCATTGATTCCTTTTACGATGAAGCGATGCGAAGCTTTGGGCTTCATTTTTTTTGCTGTTTCTGCAGAAGGCTCATCAAAGTATTCACGCAGGGCTTCCTCTGTAACATACCATTGAACGCCCAGCTTACGAGCCCTGATTTTACCTTCTCTGAGATAGGCGCGTATAGTCATTTTACTCAGGCCGAGCTGCTCGTGGAGATCATCGACCGAAAATAGCGTTAAGTTTCCAAGCTGCTTAGGCATCAGGCACAAATTTCTTTAATTAGGTAAAAGTAGCAGGTTTATTTGCAATCATGAATATAAAGAAAGACAAACATTATATAAATATAGATTGCTGTTAAATATGTATTACTTATACAATAATTGTATATAATGAATTATACTTGTTCCGTATAGGCTAATCCCTGTATATTATAAACAGTTACTTGAAAAAAAGCTCTGCACCCGCAGGGCTTTTGTCATTTTACCCACCCTAGCTGACCATTCATAGGTTCTCTCTCCTTTCGTTTATTTCTCTACACTCGTTTCTAGATTCTGGTTCAAACCCCGGTTGCATATTACAGGTAGCCTGCCGACGTACTTTCCTTTTTAAATATCAGATAAATCAATTAAAGCAGCTGTTTTCCAAATCAGCCAGGTAGCACTCCGGCCAATGGATCCCTCGATCCAAAAGCAGTTAACCGAACATTCCACTCAAATAGATATCGTAGCAGTTTTGCTTTACGATATCTCTGTATCAGTACAGGATACTTATCACTTCTTGATGAAGTTGTTTGAGGCTTTTGTGCATCTATTTAGACTTCAGTACAAAATTGATGCACAAAATTACTTCGAAAAGGCAAAAAATGGAACACTTTTGCTCTAAGAATATCACCTTTTAACTAATAATAGTCACCTATAATTATATATTAGTTACATATTACCTATACAATAATAGAACATGGTGAAATTTACTTGTTCTGTATAGGGTAATCCCCGTATATTATAAACAGTTACTTGAAAAAAAGCTCTGCACTCGCAGGGCTTTTGTTTTTTACCCTCTCTGAAGTAACAGTTAAACAAGCTCTTTTCTATCTATGAATGACCAATCCAGAATACGCCAGCTGCTTCTTGAACAGCTTAGCGGCAGAAATGCACATGTAGATTTTGAAAAGGCCGTTGAGAAGCTTTCTCTGAGCGATCTGGGAGTTAAACCTGAAAATTTTCCTCACACTATTTGGGAGCTGGTTGAGCATATTCGAATTGCCCAGCAAGATATTGTAGCTTTTTCTCAGGATCCTGATTATGAATCACCGGCCTGGCCGGAAGGATATTGGCCTGAATCTGACAAACCCAGCGATAGGAATAAGTGGGAAAAGTCTTTGGAAGCTGTTAAAAGAGATCATCAAGAAATGGTTGGCCTGATTAAGGATGAGAAAAACGACTTGCTGGCACCCTTGGAACACGGCGACGGTCAAACACTATTCAGAGAGGCTATGCTTATTGTAGATCATAATGCCTACCATATCGGACAGATAGTGCAAATGAGAAAGGCGATGAATATTTGGTGATATCCAAATTCAATTCCATTTCCAATTATCCACTAATTATTCCTGGTCAAATTCTCAGGGAGCCTGACGAATTCTTCCCTGCTTAATCGCACGGTTTCATGATAGGAATCCAAGCCGCTGATAGTAAGGGAACCGGCTTTTTCCAGGTCTATGAATCCGTCCTCTTCGATCGATTCGGCAGGTACAGTAAGCTCTCTCACGGCTCCAATCATGAGAACAGTACCGTTGGCTTTAATTTCATTTTCCTCTTCAAAGCTAAGGCCTATCCTGACAATCGACTCTTTCACATAAGGGGCACGGCACAGCTTGCTGTAATCCGTTTTGAATCCACAAGCCTCGAACTCGCTGATATCCTCCCTGAACTTACCGGAAGTGTGATGGGACCTTTTGTAGAATTCTTTTCGTATGTGGTTTACAGTAAACCAGCCGGTTTCCTTAATATTTTGATAGGTATGGCGGGGAACTGTCAAAGGCCTGACCAATAAGCCGAGTAGCGGTGGATTTGAACCGATATGAATAACGGAATTGAAAATCGCCAGGTTTTCCTTTCCGCTGCCATCAACAGTACCTATCAGACTGGCACTCTTAAAGCCCGATATGGCATTGATTATATTGAGTCGCTGTATGTTATCCATATCAACGATATCCTGTTGCGAATAGGTTCTGCTGTCTGACATTTGTCGAAGATGTATGCTTAAAAGGTTTAATTCACGACAAACATGCGGGCCGGGGGCCAGCATTCCTACAGAGGATTTTAAATAATGTAATAACATAAACGATTTTTGGATGAGCTCGGTTACATAACCTAACCATATAGTTCAATATTAAATTATTTCATATTATGACATATTTAGACAAAATAAATGACGTATACCAGCACATCGCACAGGGAACAGCCATGGACGCTTTTGAAGAATATTATGCCGATGATGTGGTAATGGTACTGGAAGACGGTACTGAAGTTGAAGGCAAAGATGCCAACCGGGAACGTGAAAATGAGTTCTTCGGCAGCGTAGAAGAATTTCACGGAATAGAGGTAAAAGGTATCACTTCAAATGAAGATACCGGTGTAACCAGCGTTGAATCTACCATGACCGTTACGTTCAAAGGAGCTGACGGACCTATGAGTATAGAGCAGGTAGCAGTTCAGAACTGGGAAGACGGCAAGATCGAAAGAGAGCGTTTCTACGGAACCCAGAATTAGAAACGTTTACATTCCGATTTTTTACTAAGAGGCTCTCCATAAGGAGGGCCTCTCTTTTATATGGATTTACTTGCTGCCTTTTCTTTTATTCACATACATTTTGTTTATTGACACCCTACAATGTGTACAGCCACATGTAATAAAAATCCCTTTCGGGTAGTCTGTTTAACCCGTTGAATCAAACTTACCATACATAAAAAAGAAGTAATTTATACTATATGAACAGTCCTAAAAGAGTCGTAGTAACAGGTTTAGGAGCGTTGTCGCCGCTTGGAAACAACGTGAAGGAATCATGGAAGAATATTTCCAACGGAGTGAGCGGTGCAGCTCGCATTGAAAACTTTGACCCTTCCCAGTTTCGCACACACTTTGCCTGTGAACTTAAGGATTACGACCCCTCTGAATACCTGGAACACAATACCATTCGAAGAACGGACCCCTATGCCCAGTATGCCCTGGTCTCTACAAAAGAAGCTGTTAAAGATTCCGGCCTGGACTTTTCGGCCATGGATCCATTCGATACGGGGGTTATTTGGGGCAGCGGACAGGGAGGTATGCTTACTTTTGAAGAGGAAGTAAAGAACTACTCTGAAAATGACTATAAACCACGGTTTAATCCCTTCTTTGTACCCAAGCTGATCATCAATATGGCGCCCGGCCTGATTTCTATGGAATACGGGCTAATGGGTATCAACTATGCTACGGTTTCAGCATGTGCCACTTCAAACACGGCCATCATGGATGCCCTGAATTATATCCGCTGGGGCAAGGCTAAGGTCATTATAACCGGTGGGTCTGAGGCGGGAATTACGGAGGCCTCTTTTGGCGGGTTTTCAGCCATGCGGGCCATGTCAACACGAAATGAAGATCCGGAGCACGCTTCTCGTCCATTTGATAAAGATCGGGATGGCTTTGTAATGGGAGAAGGATCGGCAACGTTAATCCTGGAAGAGTATGAGCATGCCAAAGCAAGGGGCGCAAAGATTTACGGGGAGGTAACCGGTGCAGCCATGACGGCGGATGCCTATCACATGACTGCAACCCATCCCGAAGGAAAAGGTGCGGCCGTTGCCATGAGGCAGGCGTTGGAAGACAGTGGTTTAAACCCCGGGGATGTTGACTATCTTAATACTCATGCCACCTCAACACCGGTTGGAGATACCAGTGAAACCAATGCCATAGGTAATGTATTCGGTAAGAGTCCGAAGAATCTCCATATCAGCGCTACCAAATCAATGACCGGACACCTGCTGGGGGCAGCCGGCGCGATAGAGGCCGTCATCAGCCTGAAGGCTATAAATGACGGGCTGATTCCACCAACCATCAATACCGAAGAAATTGATGAAGAGATACCTCCGACTTTCAATATTGTTCTTAAAGAAGCAGTCGAGAAAGAAGTTGACGTTGTTATGAGTAATACCTTTGGTTTTGGCGGACACAATGGTATCGTGGTATTCAAAAAGGTATAGCGGCAACGTGAATAATGATTGATCCATCCGGATGGATCACCCGGTATCGGACTGAGCGGTTACTGAATTAATAGCCGGAAAAACCCGGAAGCGTTAAGCTATGTCACCTTTCGGGTAGGATAGTAATCGGAACGGGTACCATTACTTCCCGAAAGGCCTTTGGATTACATGTTGACACTATCCTCCCGAAATAACTTTTGATTGATCTCTGAGAAACGGCCTGTCGCCCTATCATTGGCAGGCTTTATATTAAAAATATAGGCATTGAATACTTTCTGAAGTGTTACTATTCTGATTATTATCCTATATTAGCTCTGTAGCATGGCCTTGATTTCTAATCTCGTAAATATGCGCCTTTCATTTAGAAATATTGCATCCTCAATTAAACCTATGACGGTAATCGGCGCCTTGTGTCTTCTGCTTGCATCTTGCACGGAACTGAGTCCCGGTGATACCTTCGGTGGCAATAAGCACGTTACTGATTATCCCTGGTCCAAAGAGTATTTTGAAGGTGTTTGGGGCAGCTCTGTTAACAATGTATTTGCCGTTGGCACAAACGGGTATATACTCCGCTATAATGGTTCAAGCT
>DATFJD010000440.1:0-2516 GCA_035269475.1 Halalkalibaculum sp. | reverse complement strand
AGAGATAGCCTGCTCCCACTTTTTTGGCCCGAAAAAGATCAGAAAAGTGCCCGAAATGCACTTAGTAACATATTGTACCACATGCGGCAGGCTTTGGGAAAAGAGATCATTATCAACCGGGGAAAAGAAGAAGTTAAACTGAGGGAAATATGGTGCGATGTAGACGAATTCGAAGAAAATTTTAAAAAGGCACGCTATGAAGACGCTTATGAATTATATCGTGGAAATCTATTGGAAGGATTACATGTACCGGATGCATCGCCTGACTTTAACCAATGGATGGACCAGACCCGGGATCGATTGCGGCGAAAGTATCGGGAAACCCTGGAAAAGCTTGCTGAAAATGCTGAGGAACGGAGAGAGCCCGGTGTCGCCGTCAGATGGTGGTATAAATGCAGCAGTGAATCTGCATACGATAAACGGATCATAAAACGGCTTATGATTGCGCTTACTGCAGACAATCGAAAAACAGAAGCGCTGGAAGCCGGACGAACTTTCGCCCATGAAATGGAAGAAGAGTTGGGGGTTAAAGAAAGTGAGGTATTCGGTGAATTAACCGGGGGTCTTGAAGAGGAAGCGGAAAAGCTGAGTAAGCGAAGAAACGGCAATAGGGAGAAAATGTTAAACAGCCGGACTATTGCCGTTATCCCTTTTGAGAATTTAAACTCTGATGGGGAGATAAAGGCACTCGCGACCGGCATACACAACGATCTGCTTACCAAGCTTTCAAAAATTTCCTCATTAAATGTAATCGCCAGAACATCATTACTGCGCTACCTCAATCAGTCGGTTTCCATCCCGGAAATTGCCTCTGAGCTAAGTGTGGGAACTATTGTTGAGGGAAGTGTTCAGAAAACTGCAGGAAGGGTTAGGCTGAACGTACAACTTACCGATGCCCGGAATGAACAACTGCTATGGGCAGAGACCTACGACCGAGAATTTAAAAGCGATGGATTTTTTGAAATTCAAAGTGAGCTGGCTGAAAAAATTGTAGAAACACTGCGAGCTCGTTACACAGTGGAAGAGAAAGAGCGGATTGAAGAAAAGCATACTGAGGATTTAGCTGCTTATTATTTATATGCTCAAGGACGAACTTACCTAGCGCAGCGAACTGAGCGGGGTATTCGCCGGGCTTTTAAGTACTTCAAAAAATCCATTGAAAAAGACTCAGAATATGCACTTGCATGGACCGGTCTGGCTGAAACCGTTGCTCTTATATATTTTTACAATTATTCAGTTCAGCAGAACCTGCCGGATGCTAAAGCAGCAATTGAAAAGGCGCTTGAATTGAATCCTGATTTAGCCGAAGCGCACGCATCACACGGTATCATCCATGCATGTAACCGGCGGGGGCCGGACGCCATCAGAGAACTGAAGCTCGCAGTAAGCTTGCAACCCAGCTATGCCGAGGCTCATAACTGGCTGGGCTGGATGTACATGATGGTGGGTGAAATGGATAAGGCTATTGAACCGGCAGAACGGGCTTTGGAACTGGACCCGATGGCACCTTACGTCCGGGTATATTTGGGCGAAATATACATGGCAGGCGGCCGGTATGAGATGGCACTGGAGCAAGTAAAAAGTGCCCGGCAAATGCAGCCTGAGTTTGCACTTAATCACCTGATGGAGGGTCTTGCGCTCTATCACCTGGGACGATTTTCCGAAGCTATTTTTGCCCTGGAGGAGTCACTTACACTGGCAAGGCCTGACGGGAGTCCCGCAAAAACGGAAATTCAATGCGTGTTAGGCCTGACCCATGCCGCCGCAGGAAATGAATCCGAATTTCAAAAAATGCAACAAAACATTGAGGGAAATGACGATTTATTTTCGACCGGCATGATGCAGGCCGTGCTTGGAAATACTGAAAAAGCTCTTGATAACTTTGAAGGGATAGAGAAATGGGGATACTTTTCAACGGCCTATCTCAGGTATTTCTTCCCAAGTGTACTTGGTCCTATCCGGGGAAAAAGCAGGTTTTCAAAATTGCTCACCAAAGTAGAAAGAGACTGGGGGCTGTAGCAATTATTTATAATGTTAACAGCTGAACAATACTACATTTGTTTGCCTATAAAGGTTTGGGTCAACTTTATTGATATAATTACTTATAAACGTTTCACCTCCACTCTGTCCAAACGGGTAATCCATCCAATATGGGAAGTCAATAAATTCAACATCCTATAGTTCTTTAATTCTCACAGATTCACGCCGTTAATATCGCCGATTTACGCTGATGAACCAATTGACTTGATAACAAATGATCTGCGATCCTCAGCGAATAAATTAGCGGGCCTCTGCGAGGAATATATTGGTAGGAGATATTTAGTTATCATACACTAACTATCCTTGTCTTCAAAAAATAAATGATTTTTCAATGCTAAAGAAAAATTTTGGCTAGTACCGGTTTCACATTTGCTTGATAGTTAAATACCTAGTCCCTGATTAATCCCCCGGGATAGGCCACCACGCTTTCATGTCCGTTTTTACCGACCGCGGATACACCGAACAGGTAGTTGTCA
>DATFJD010000439.1:0-2632 GCA_035269475.1 Halalkalibaculum sp. | reverse complement strand
GCGGCTTTTGTTTATATTCTCTGTTTTATAGTCTATACTATATAAAAGGACCTTCTAGGTACGTTCTGCTGAATGGCATTTTTTCTGCTCCCCTAATCAATTGGCGAACTGGTATTTAAGCTGGTATAAATTTTAAACCTTTAGTTCGCCAATATGCGCATCTTATTCATCGGCAAGAAAAACCTCCAGAACGAAGCAATTATAGAAATAATAAAATCAGAAAACGGTTTTGAGGTCACCCATGTCCTTCCGGTTAACGTTGAGAAACAGGCTGTTGAACTTAATCCCCATAAATACAAGATTGCACTGGCCGATCTTACCTCTTTTGCTTATAGCCCGGATGTCAGCATTAAGCTGATTAAAAGCAGTAACTTATCTGACTATATTATTGCGATTCACAACTATAAAGAAAAAAATCTCATCCAGCCGATAATCGATGCCGGAGCTGACTTTTACTTTTCCGTTGATTCGGATGCAGATGTACTTATTGAAAAAATATTTGAGATAAGTAATAACTAGTTCAAAATATTTATATAATTGAGAAAATAAGTTGTTCTATCAAAGATAAAGGCGTATTGGTTAACATTTTTAGAACTTACCCCCTTGTTTTTTCGCAGAGTCACGCAGATGATTTCCTGTTAATAGCTCGCTATTCAGTGCACCTATTGCCATTTTCGATTTCACCTTATACACAGATCCGATAAGGCATAGTTAATCTTTTATTGAGATACATATTCAACAGCATATCTTGAGATTTGCCTGAATTGTAGATTCTTATCACGAAGTTTAGCCTTCCCAAAACCGGAGTAGGTGAATGTACCTATTTTTCAAATTAGGTCTTTTGCGTCAGTCATTCATGCCTCTCGTTTAATATATTAAACTCGTCAAAGGAGTGGTCGCAGAGGACTTGGCAATCATCTATAAAAAACAATACAGCCGCACAGTCTTCCCCTGCCCAAAAACTGATTTTAAAAAGAAAGATTCTGAATGAAAGAAACGAATAAAATTTCAACCGGTGTCGCCGGGTTGGACGAAATTTTAAAAGGCGGCTTAATACCGCGCAAATCATACCTTATTAAAGGCGGACCCGGAACCGGGAAATCATCCTTCGGTTACCATTTTCTGGAAAGAGCATTGAAAGATGGGGAAGAGGTACTATATATAACACTCGGTGAAACCAGGAAAAATATCATCGACAATGCGGCACAGCTGGGTATTGATCTAAGCGGTGCGCGCTTTCTGGACCTTACCCCGGACGAAGATTTATATAAGAATTCAAAAACCTACAGTGTTTTTTCTCCGGCGGAAGTTGAGCAGGAGCCGATCGTTGCATCCATTGAAGAGGCTGTAGAAAAATTCAGTCCTACATGTGTGTTCCTGGATTCTATTACCATGCTGCAATCCCTGAACCAGGATCCTTTTCAAAAACGCAATATGGTGCTCTCTTTTATACAGTTCATATGTAACCGGGACGCCACTCTTTTTATTACTTCGGAAGCTTTTGATAAGTCTTCCGACATGGAAGCGACTTTTTGGGTTGACGGTATCATACATGCAGAATACTCATCGGCCTGGAGAAAGATCAGTGTAAGCAAGTACCGGGGTTCCGACTTTTTACACGGGAATCATGCATTTAAAATTGACGATAACGGTGTGACGGTATTTCCCCGCCTTCGAGCCGGAAATTACGAGCGTAGCTTCCTTATTGAGCCCATTTCAACAGGTATTGACGAGTTGGATAAACTGCTGCACGGGGGCATTGAAAAGGGAACCGTAACCATCATATCAGGTCCCACCGGTGTAGGAAAAACTAATTTCGGCATCCAGTTTGCCAAGGAGGCAGCCTCACGGGGTGAGCGTTCGGTTATTTATACCTTTGAAGAATCTGCCGAAGTGTTGTCAAAGCGATCAGAATCGATTGGCGTTCCGGTACAAGCTATGCTTGAAAGTGGTAATTTGAAGATTCTTTCTGTTGAACCGCTTTCGTACTCCCCGGATGAATTTGCCTCCATTGTACGCCAGGATGTTGAAGAGAACGATACCAATATAGTAATAATCGATTCAGTGGGAGGCTACGGTTTATCCGTTCGAGAAGAGAACACTCTTGAACGCCTGCACTCACTGGCCGTATACCTGCAGAACATGGGAGTGACTACCCTGTTGATTCATGAGACAGCGAACATCACCGGCCAGTTCGAAACCACGGGTATGAATGCCAGTTACCTGGCTGATAACATTATATTTCTGCGCTACCTGGAGCTTAATGGAGAGCTGAGAAAAGCTATCGGCGTACTGAAAAAGCGCATGAGCGATTTTGAACGCACCATAAGAGAGTTTGATATCACAAAAGACGGATTGAAGGTAGGAGGCAAGCTGACAAAACTGCGAGGCATCCTGACCGGCTTGCCGGAAAGTACGCACTAATTCAGCATTAAAGTTATACATCATTGAAAAGTTCATCTATTCATAAAGCAGAGGTATTTGACCAGGCAGGGCGCTCGAAGAAGCCCGTGGTCATGGTATGCCTGCAAAATCCTACCGACAGGGAGCTCATCTTGCAGTACCTGTCAGAAAGGTATGAGCTCATACTATCTGATTGCGAGGTCTCGGAAAAAGAATTTGATGTCTGCAT
>DATFJD010000438.1:0-6825 GCA_035269475.1 Halalkalibaculum sp. | reverse complement strand
GCAATATCGCCTACAACACGATGGCCGTTCTTGCCCCATTTTTTATCGGCGGTTTCAGTCAGAAAGAAAAAGGAAAGAATAAGTAACAGTAACTTCATAGTTTTGCATCTGGGTTAATCTTAAAAGGCAGGCTAAATATCCGTATTTTTTTCAAAGAAGCTAAACCGATTTTTCCATTAATAACGAGCTTTCATTCCGGACATGTATGAATTTCTGAATATCTTCTTTTTTGTCTTTCATACCTGCCTGACGCTATTCAATCTCTTTGGCTGGATTTGGAAGGCCACAAGAAAGCTAAATTTGATCACGCTTTCCGCAACCGCATTTTCATGGATCGTGCTTGGTTTCTGGTATGGGTTCGGATATTGCCCCTGTACCCACTGGCACTGGCTGGTGCGCAGGGAGCTGGGATACTTCGATATGCCCAACTCCTATATCAAATTCTTGATCGATGAACTTACAGGGCTGGAATTTGCTGCTTATACCGTTGATCTATGGACAGCTATACTATTTTTCAGTGCTTTAGTGGTATCAATTTATGTGAACCTAATAAGAAAGAAAGTTCACAACTAAAATAATGGGCTTTATACTATGCAGAACCGTAAAATGAATGATAATGAGGGTTTAGGCATATTTGTGATAAGGGATAGAAAGGTCAGCTGTTTATGCTTGTCGCATTTAAGGTTCAAGCGTGGATGCTTAAGCCAGCTTATTTTTATATTTATGGCCAAAGAAGGGTATTAGGAAGAAAGGGAAACCGGAAGAAAGAAAACGGTGTTAGTAAAACGATAATATGGAGATGGAATTTTGGAACTAGTCACTTAATAACTTAATCACCAAATCACCCTAAGCATGGACCGGAAAAGTTGATTAGTAACGCCTTAAGTTAGGCATTCTGTTTATCCGCCAGCTGTTCAAACAGTTCTTTTTCTTCGTCCGTCAGGCTTTCCGGAATTTGAATTTGTAATCGCACAAAGAGGTCGCCTTTAATGCTTTCATTTCTGAATTCCGGCATGCCCATTCCTTTGAGCCGAAACAGTTTGCCTCCGGAAGTGCCGGCAGGGACTTTAAGTTTGGCTTTCCCGGCAAAGGTGTTAACGACTGTATTTCCACCCAGTACCGCGGTGTAGAGGTCAACCGGATGGTCATAATACAGGTTGTTGCCTTTGCGCTCGTACCGGTCGGGGATGTCAATTTTAATGTTTAAGAGCAAGTCACCTTTGGGTCCACCGGGAGCTGTTGAACTTCCCTTGCCTTTCAGGCGCAGCTGCTGGCCGTCTTCAATTCCGGCGGGAATTTTAACTTTCATTTTCTCGCCGCCGACCCGTATGGTTCGTGAGGTACCTTGATAGGCCTGCTTTAGAGATATATTTACGGTAGCCTTGAGGTGTTTTTTAGCAGCGCGTTCTGTCCGAGCCTGTTGCGCTCTGCCCTGACGGGCATTACTCTGAAATCCTCTGGTCTGCGACTGCGCCTGCTGGCCGAAGGGGTCGCCTCCGCCTCGGGCACCGCCACCGAAAATGGTTTCAAAAAAGCTGGAGAACGGACTTCCCTGTCCGCCGGAAGCGCCTCCTCCAAAAATGTCTTCCATATTTACCCGGTAAGACTGCTGTCCGCCGCGCCCGCGGCTAGCGCCCTGGTTGGCATATTGTGACCAGTCGAAACCGCTCTGGTCACCGGCTCTTTTATACTTTTTCCAGTCTTTGCCGACTTTATCGTAAAGCTCCCTTTTTTCGGGATCGCTCAACACTTCATAGGCCTCTCCGACTTCCTTGAACTTCTCCTCAGCGGAAGGATCGTCGGGATTCTTATCAGGATGGAATTTTGCCGCCTTTTTCCTGTAAGCTTTCTTTATCTCATCCTTGGAAGCGTTCTTGCTTACACCTAAAATGTCGTAATAATTTTTATAGTCCATAATCTCTTTGAAGCTTAAGCATCTTTAGCGGTAACTCTATAATAGTAATTGCAAATAAGATGCCATGCATCAAAAAGTTACGATTTGACAAGAATTACACCGGTTTCTAGTCAGCTTGTCATAAAAAAAGGCGCCCTGATAGAAGTCAGGACGCCTTTACCTAAGGGGAACTCGTGATTACAGTTCAAAGGCTATGAATTGATTTACGCCGCCTCTTATGATGCGGAGCAGAACCACATTGTTGTCACTTTCTGCGACTTTGTTAATTTCGCGATTGAATTCGGAGATATTTTCAATGTCATTTCTTGAAACGCTGGTGATGACATCTCCTTCACGCAGGCCTTGGCTGTAGGCATTGCTGCCTCTGCTTATTGCCGTGACAACCACGCCATCTTGGTTAGGTTGAAGCCCTAGTCGTTCTGCCAGATCCGGCGTCAGGTTCTGGGCCCGGAATCCAAGCTGCTCTTCCATATTTCTGTCAGGTTCTTGCGTGGAAGAAGCTGACTGCTCATCAGGCAGTTCGCCAAGCGTTACCTCAATGGTCATAGACTCTCCCTCACGCACAATGCCCAGTTCTATTTGCGTACCCGGATCGCGGGTTGCGATGGAGGTTCTGAATTTTGAATAATTCTCAATCTCTTCGCCGTTTAATCTCTTGATAACGTCACCTTCTTGCAGTCCCGCCTCGGCTGCCGGAGTTCCTTCCTGAACGCTGCCTACGACAATGCCCTGTGCTTCTTCAAGTCCCAGACCTTTAGCCATAGTGCGGTCGATATTGGTGCCATAGATTCCAAGGTAGGCCCTGCTGACTTTGCCGGTTTTAATCAGGGATTCCATAACTGATTTGGCCAGGTTAGAAGGTACGGCAAAACCGATACCGTCATTACCTCCCGACCGCGATGCGATGGCGGTGTTTATACCGATCAATTCGCCGTCCATATTCACCATGGCGCCTCCGGAATTGCCGGGATTGATGGCGGCATCAGTCTGGATGAAGTTCTCATATCCGGCACCCTGGTCAATAATGCCAATGGCGCGCCCTTTCGCGGAAATAATTCCCATCGAAACGGAGTGTGCCAGACGTTGCCCCAGCGGGCTTCCGATTGCCAGGACGATCTCTCCGACACGAACTTCATCGCTATTGCCGATCTTGATGGTTGAGAGGCCATCGGCTTCAATGTTCACAACGGCGATGTCGGTTCTGGGATCAGTACCCACCACCTTGCCGTCATACTCTTTTCCATTGCTGAGGCCTACTGTAATTTCATCGGCATTCTCAACCACATGGGCATTGGTCAGTATATATCCGTCTTTGGAAACGATGACGCCGGAGCCAAGGCCACGCCGCGTTCGTTCCGACCCTTCGCCTCTTGGATCACCGAAAAAACGCTGCAGCGGGTTCTGCGGCATCTCTACCGTTTGCTTTACCTGAATGGTTACCACTGCCGGTGTTGCTTTATCGGCTATATTGACAATGGCATCGTTAAGATCTTTTAGCGTATTGACAGGTTGTTTGTCAGCCGGTTCTACCTCAGAAGTGGCTGTAAAATCGGGAAGTGAGGCCACATTGGCTTCATCCAGGTTGGTATCAACAGAGTAAAAACCAACAAGTAATACTGCCAGTATTGCAAATAGTAAGTAGGTTGGATTAATACGTTTCATGATAAGCTGCGTTTAAATAATGTGAGTGAATTTCGTGTGTAATTTGATGTAGAATAAACAGGCGAAAGTGTCAAATTATTGCTCAAAAAATTAGCGGGAAATGAAAGCCGAGGATGCACTTCACAGCATCCTCGGCGTTGATTATCATATGATAATGATAATCAGTCAACGGGAAATACTAACTGATTTCTATTTTCTTCTTCACTTTATCTTCCGCTTTGTCAATGCTGATGTTTAGCAAGCCATTTTCGTAGGTGGCTTCAATACTTTCTTCATCGACGTTGTCAGGAAGCTGGAAAGAACGGTTGAAAGAACCGTAACGGGTTTCCACGCGGTGGAACTTCTTGCCGTCCTCTTCTTTTTCGAACTTGCGTTCGCCGCTGATGGAAAGTCTGCCGTTATCCAGGCTAATTTCAATATCATCTTTATCCATGCCGGGCAATTCGGCACTTATCTGGAACTGGTTGTCAGTTTCGGAGATATCTATTCCCGGAACAAACGAGTCTCGGTTGTTCTGCACAACATCATTGAAGAATTCGTCCATAATGTCTGAAAAGTTTTTGGACATCAGGTCTCTTTCTGGTCGGTTTTTATATCTTACTAAAGTCATAATACTACCTCTCGGATTTTTGTTTAATGATTTCAAAAACTCACTATTAATAGCTGCAAGGGCTATGCCAAGAGGCAACAATGACAGGTTACTGACAAACAGCCCATAGAAGACTGCGTTTTTTTCATGACTGCAATTAGAGTGGATAAATTTGTCATTTCGGAAGTGGTCAAAGCGACAGGAGGCTGTAAAAAAGACGGAAGAAGGGAAACGGGATGTCGGAGGAAAGGAGACCGGAAGGCGAAAGCAGTTCTGAGGGAGCATAAATCTGAAAAGCTTAGATACTTAAACCAGCCTCAAAATATTCCCGTCTCCCGTCTCCCGTTTGCCTTCTTCCTTTACTTATAGCTTTGGTTCCACTCTTTAGCGATCAGGAAGGCCATTTCGAGGCTTTGCTGGTAATTTAGCCGCGGGTCGCAATAGCTTTTGTAGTTCTGGTGCAGCTCGCCTTCGGCAAGGCCGCGCGCTCCGCCCACACATTCGGTTACATTGTCACCGGTAAGCTCCAGGTGAACGCCGCCGAGATAGCTTCCCTGGCTCCGGTGAATATCGAAGGTCTTGCGAATCTCTTCGATAATATCATCAAAGTTTCGGGTCTTAATGTTGCTGTCGGTTGAGAAGGTATTCCCATGCATGGGGTCACAACTCCATACTACCGGCATGCCTTCTCTTTTGATGTGCTTGATAAGCCCGGGAAGTTTTTTATCTACCTCGTTTTTCCCAAAGCGTGTGATAAGGACTATCTTTCCGGCTTCATGAATGGGGTTCAATTTTTCAATCAGCTGCATGGTCTCATCAATGTCATAGCCGGGACCGATTTTAATGCCGATTGGATTTCGAATGCCTCTCAGGTATTCCACATGGGCGCCGTCAATGTCGCGTGTTCTGTTACCCAGCCATATCAGGTGGGAGCTCAGGTTATAAAAACCATCGCGCCGGGGCACCTTGCGTGTTTGAGCAGAATCGTAGTGAAGGTTTAGACCCTCGTGGGAGGTATAGATATTTACCTTCTGTACCGTGCTGAATTCATTGGGCGTAATGGTTTCCATAAAGCTTACCGCTTTTTGTATGGAATTGACCATCGCTTCATATTCCTGGTAGTAGGTATTTTGCTTCATGAAATCCAGCTCCCAGTATTCCGGGTGATGCAGATCCGCAAACCCCTCGTCTGCCAGCGCACGGAGGAAATTCAGGGTGAGAGCCGATTTGTTATATCCTTCAATCAGTCGCCTGGGGTCCGGGATGCGGGCTTCAAGCTTGGGTTCAATACTGTTGATGAGGTCTCCCCGGTAATTGGGGATCTCCTGCCCGTTTACCGTTTCATAGTTCCGTGATCGAGGCTTGGCGTACTGCCCGGCAATGCGTCCAACACGCAGCACAGGTATGCCCATCTCATGAATCAGGATAAAACTCATTTGAAGCAGCACCTTCAGCAGGTTAACGACTTTGGGTGCCTTGCAGTCATCGAAACTCTCGGCACAGTCGCCCCCCTGCAGTAAAAAGCTCTTGCCTGCGGCCACGTCGGCCAGCTTCTTTTTCAAAGCGGCAACTTCCCAGGAGGTGATCAGTGGAGGGTATTCGCTGAGTTCTTTATAGACCTCTTCCAGTTCTTCCTGATCGGGATAGTCCGGCAGCTGCTTGATCGGGAATTCCTTCCAGGAAACAGGTGACCAGTCTTTTGGGTTTACTACTTCAGGTGACACAGTATCTTCTTTAAACATGAAACTATTTCTACTCTGTAATTAAATGAACTGCCAAAGATAAGCCAAAAAAACGATAAGGTATAATTGTAACTTTACCATGGTTAGAGAGCGTGAACCAATAGAATCTTACGATATTTATTCAGGACGGTAGTACCTTTCTTATCGGAAATTACAAACCCTCTATCGCAATTATTGCCGGGCCGGCTCTAGATTTTGGATGATATTTAACTCAATGGCTCCAGTACAAATATCCCCTGCCTGTTAATATAGGCATATTTGGTTCCAATCTTTACCAGCCCGTAACCGCCTTTGAAATCCCAGGCTTCATCAAAAATAGGATCTGCAATTAGCTTTCCGTTTTCGTCGATGTATCCAAATTTACCACTGACCATTATTCTTCCAACGCTATCCGAAAAGGAAAAGGCTTTATCAAATCGGGGCTCCACGATATAACGGCCCCGCCGGTTTATATACCCGTAGCTTGCCTGTTCGAGATTATTCTCACCTTTGGGCATAGCTACCGCTGCCTTGCCTTCCGAAAAAGGACCGGCTTCAAGAAACTGTGATTCGATAAACACGCGTCCCATCGTATCGATATAGCCCCACTGCTGAAATTCCAGCTGTACTGCGGCCAGCCCTTCTGAAAATGATTTTGCCCGCGGATACTGAGCCTCAATAGCCATATTTCCTAAACTGTCGATATAGCCCCATTCCCGGTGTGCGGTAGTCTGAACAGCTGCCAGTCCGCCTTGAAAATCCAGGGCACCCAAGAACTGAGGCTTGATGGCATAGTCTCCATCGCTGTCGATGAAGCCCCATCTGCCGCTTTGCTCTTTTACCCGGGCGAGTTCACTGTGGAAAGAGCCGGCATCCGCGAACCGGGGTTCTATCTCATACTTTCCTCTTTTGTTAATGTACCCGTAAAGGCCGCCGGA
>DATFJD010000437.1:0-8979 GCA_035269475.1 Halalkalibaculum sp. | reverse complement strand
TCGTCTTTCTTTTTCTTACCCACCGTTTTATCGGTTTTCTCTTTTTCTTCTGTCTCCTCTTCCTGGCCGGATTCTTCCTCATCTTCGATATCCACGATTACCTCGGCTTCGGCCTCTACCTCGTATTCGTCTTCGCCCATTTCATCATCGGGATACTTCTCAACAATGATTTTTACATCATTCATAAACAGGGCAAACATGCTGATGGCAGATACTATGGGAGCCATTGCGGTTATCAGAGCGGTTCCGGCAATGCCGGCGGTAAGCTGAGTCTGAAAAAGAACCTTGCCGTTACTATCCTTGATGAGAAGCCGGCGCGCATTCCCCTCTTTAATGATCTTCTTTACCTGGCTTATAATTTCTGAAGCCGTGCCTTTCAGCTCTTCGGTAAAGGTCTTTTTTGAGTCGGATGTCTTCATAATTTCTTTTTCCATGATTAACTGAAAATTCTAAATGATCAAAAAATATTCCCCACTTTTGTAAGGAATGGTTTGCTGACAGGTCATACTACGTATAACATACTATAAAGATTCAATTAATAATTATGGTTTCGCGCGTATACTGCGCCTCCACGATTGGTGTAGACGCAAAGATTATTGAAGTGGAGACCAGCCTGTCTGGCGGTCTTCCCCGGTTTTACCTGGTAGGCCTGCCCGACAGGGCTGTCAGCGAAGCCAGAGACCGGGTGGAAGCGGCTGTCAAGAATACCGGTGCAAGCTTTCCATTTGGCAAGGTTACCGTAAATTTGGCCCCGGCCGACCTGCCAAAAGAGGGGAGTGCCTTTGACCTGCCTATTGCTGTGGCCATTCTTGAGGCCTCAGGACAACTCCGATCCAACAAGCTGGATGATACCCTCATCCTGGGCGAGCTGGCCCTTGATGGCAAACTGCGCCCGGTAAAGGGCATTCTTCCGATGGTGGTGGAAGCCCGCGACCGGGGTGTGGACAACGTCATTGTACCCTTAGAAAACGGTGCGGAAGCCGCGGTGGTGGATGGCATTAACGTATATCCCTTTGCAAGCTTGCAGGAAGTGAGGCTCTGGCTGGAGGATTACCGTAAGGCGGAGCCGCTGAAAATTGATGTGAAGAAAATATTCAGGAAGAACGGGGAAGCGGTGTTTCCGGACTTTAGCGATGTGCGGGGTCAGGAGAATGTTAAGCGAGCCCTCGAGGTCGCTGCCGCTGGAGGTCATAACGTGATCATGGTTGGCCCGCCCGGTTCCGGCAAAACCATGATGGCAAGACGGCTGCCTGCCGTACTGCCGCCCCTCACCCTGGATGAGGCCCTGGAGACCACCAAGATACATTCGGTTGCCGGGCTGCTTTCAGGTGGAAAGGCACTGGTAACGGTACGCCCGTTTCGTGCTCCTCATCATACGGTGTCGGATGTGGCCCTGGTTGGGGGAGGCAGTATACCCATGCCGGGAGAGATATCCATGGCTCATAACGGGGTGCTTTTTCTGGACGAACTGCCCGAATTTAAAAGGAGCGCGCTGGAAGTGATGCGGCAGCCGCTGGAAGACGGTTTTGTGAGCATATCGCGGGCCCGGATGAGCGTAAGCTATCCCAGCCGGATCATGCTCGTTTCTTCCATGAACCCTTCTCCAACCGGTGACTGGTATGATGCATCCGATCCCAACGGTGCATCACCGGTTCAGATGCAGCGCTACCTCAGTAAGATCAGCGGTCCGCTGCTAGACCGTATCGACCTGCACATTGATGTTCAGAAAGTCAGCTATGAAGAGCTATCCGGTAAAACGAAAGGAGAGAGTTCAGAATCCATCCGGAACCGGGTGATACAGGCCAGGGAGATTCAGACAACCCGCTTTATGGGGGTAAAGGGCGTCTACTGTAATGCACAGATGAATACGAAAACAGCGCGAAAAATGTGTCCGCTAGACGAATCGGGATCACAAATCCTGAAGAAAGCCATCACTTCCCTGGGCCTGTCGGCACGGGCTTACGATCGCATTCTAAAGGTATCCCGAACCATAGCCGATCTCGACAGCTCGCAGGATATTCGATCCAACCATATTGCAGAAGCCATTCAATACCGAAGCCTCGACCGCGACGGTTGGCTGGGCTAGGAAGTTAAATTTTAGGACAAAATTCTTTAGTAGGGAGCTGTTGTATTTTTTAGACGTATACTTATACGTTCCCGCTCGCCGGTCCACCTCCAAAAACAGCTACGGAAGCTCTGTTGTACCCTTTCAGGTTACCAAATCATTATGATTCTCCAATTTTAAAACTTTTTGGTGCTTTTTCCCGTATCCTTAAATGTAGGATAATATCAAGAGGTATCCGGCTGATTTTTGTCCGGTTAAAAGCAGATAACGTTAACAGAAACGAGGGCGCTTATGACTAAAGAAAGCTACTGGAAAGGGGGACTTATTTTTACCGTGCCGTTTCTACTACTTGTACTCTATATACTATTAATGATCTAGATGCGTATTGATTACGGTTGGTAAATTGAATATGCTTTCCACCAAGCATTAATGATCAACCTATTGTCAATAAATTTACCTTTGCATAGCTACGCCGATATTATATTTCCTACCGCCGTTCGGCAGCCATTTACATACCAGATTCCGGATAGCCTGCGCAACGACATGCGTATAGGATCCCGGGTCTGGGTGCCATTTCAGAGACGAAAGGCTATTGGGGTGGTAGTCAATATTCATTCGGATACTCCCGATTTTAATACGCGCAGCATCGAACAGGTTTTGGATGAGGAGCCTATCCTCAACGCAGAGATGCTTTCGCTTACCGAGTGGATTCATCGCTTTTATTATTGCGGATGGGGAGAGGTTATACAGGCAGCCCTTCCGGCAGGGCTTAATTTTTATTCGGAGAAATACATCCGCATAAAAAATCTCCCGGACGAAAAGGATCTTAATGAGGAAGAACAAAACATATGCGAGGAAATAGCCGAAAAGGAATCGTACCTGCTGAAGGAAGCCAAGAAAAGATGGCCGCCCGCTGCTATCAAGAAATTGCAGAAAAAGGGTATTCTGGAAGTCTGGGAGGAACCCGAACTCAAGATAGCACCGAGTACCTCCAGGTTATGGGAGTGGACCAATGAAGACAGCCCTGGGAAGGCCCGGGAGCTTATCGAGGATCATCGCGAACAGGATAAGATGTATAAATGGGTGGAGGCGCTGGAGCTTCTGCAAATGCTGGGTTTGCCGGAATTTCAGAAAAACCTTAGCCGGCATGAGCTTCTCGACTCCTATACCCTTAACAGGATTGCCGACGAAGGCCTGATTTCTGCAAGAGAGGTCGAGTCGACGGATATCAGCTTCAAATACGAACATGATCCCGAAAAGCTCAAAAAACTCAATGATGAGCAGGAAGCGGCTTTCCGCGAAATAAAATCGGCACTTGATGAAGAGAAATTTGCCAATTACCTGCTATTCGGTATAACCGGAAGCGGTAAGACTGAAGTCTATATCCATGCGCTCAAAGAAGTATTGGAAAAGGGGAAGGGCGGGCTCGTACTGGTGCCTGAAATCGGACTGACACCGCAAATTGTGAAACGTTTCTACCAGATTTTCGGTGATGATATTGCAGTGCTTCACAGCAGGCTTACCGTACGTGAAAAATACGATGCCTGGAGATCGCTGCAGAAAGGGGAGAAGAGAATAGCGATCGGGGCCCGTTCGGCCGTATTTGCGCCGGTACAGAATCTCGGTCTTATTATCGTAGATGAGGAGCACGATGCCTCTTACAAGCAGGAAGACCCCGCCCCGAGATATCACGCGCGAGATGTGGCCATCATGCGGGGCACTATAAACGATGCTGCCGTGGTGATGGGGTCGGCAACGCCCAGCATGGTTAGCCTGTACGGAGCAAAAAAAGGCAAGAGTACCTTGCTGTCACTCACAAAGCGTCCTTTGAACGCCAAGCTGCCTGAAGTGAAGGTGCTGGATCTTAAACAGTACCGTTCGGCCATGAAAGGCCCGGTAGCCATACCGCTCTATGAAAAGATCAAAGATGCGGTTGAAAAGAATGAGCAGGCAATTCTGTTGTATAACAGAAGGGGATATGCCTCATTTCTGCAGTGTGAAACCTGCGGGCATATTCCGGAATGTCCCAACTGCTCGGTAAGCCTGACCTACCATAAATCGAAAAGACAGCTTCGCTGCCATTACTGCGGTTACGCCGTCAGGCGTCCGGATACTTGCGGGGAGTGTGGAAAGGCTGCCCTTGAAGCGATGGGCAGCGGTACCCAACAGCTGGAGGAACAGATATCGGATATTTTTCCCGAGACAAGGCTGCTACGCATGGATTTTGATACCACTTCCGGGCGTGATGCCCATGCCGATATCCTGTCGAAATTCGCCCGGAAAGAAGCGGATATACTGGTGGGAACGCAGATAGTCGGCAAGGGACTGGACTTCCCGGATGTAACCGTTGTGGGGGTGATCAACGCAGATACGGAACTGGCCTTTCCAACTTTTCGTGCCGGCGAACGGATGTACCAGCTGCTGAGCCAGGTTGCAGGACGGTCGGGCAGGGCAGAAAAAGAAGGCAAAGTCTATTTTCAGACCTGGCAGGCGGACCATCCTGCCCTGAAAGCGGCAAAAAATCATGATTACAAAGAGTTTGCACGCCGGGAACTGGCTTTCCGAAAGACGTTGAAATATCCGCCGTACTCAAGGATAATTCGCTTTGCTTTCAAGGGCAAGCGCGAACACAGGGTACGGCAGGTTGCCGAAGTATTTACCGGAATTCTCATTGAACAGGTGGGAGGCTTTGATTCCGTTCTCGGCCCTTCGCCATCCGCAGTATCCAAGGTGCAGAAATTTTTCCGCTGGGAAACCCTGCTGAAGATTGACCCTACCAATGGAGCCAAGGCAATTGAGCACTTGCTGGATAAAACTTTTGCAGACTATGACGAGAAGAAACCGGATAAATCCACATCGGTACGCATCAATGTAAATGTTGATGCCCTGGAATGAATGGTTGACAGAAATAACTTATTATTGGGTAGTTATAGCACTATTCATGAGCTTTTTGAAACGATTTCAATTTGCTTTCTGTGACAGAAATGTGATTATTAAGCTATTGATATGATTAATTCATTTAACCCCTTTCATTATGGGTGAAGAACGTGTTAAGCTGGCCGACAGCCAGGAGGAAGTTCAGCGCTTCATGAAGTACGTGCTGAAGGACATTCGTGCAATGAAAAAAATGCTGAATGAAGACGGATGGTTTGAAAAAGAGCCAATCCGAATCGGCGCCGAACAGGAGCTATGCCTGGTAGACCGGCACTCAAAGGCCTCTCCGCGTAATATGGAGGTCTTGGATAAGCTAGACGATAAAAATTTCACAACCGAGTTTGCCAAGTTCAATCTTGAAATCAACCTTGACCCGGTGGAGTTTAAGGATGACTGCCTGACGCAAATGGAGGATCAGCTTCAGCAAAAGATTGACAAGGTGAGGAAGGTGGTTGAAGAGATGGGCGGTGAAATTCTGCTGACGGGGATATTGCCTACCATCAGGAAAGCCGATGTGGATTTAAAGAACCTTACGCCGCTGCAGCGCTACCGTGCCTTGTGTAAGGCGATTAACAAGCTTCGCGGAGGTGACTTTGACCTGCGCATTCAGGGCATGGATGAACTTTTGATGAAATTCGATTCGCCCCTTCTTGAAGCCTGCAATACCGGTTTTCAGGTTCACCTGCAGGTTACGCCCGAAGAGTTTGTTCGAAAATATAATATTGCCCAGGCTATAACGGCACCGGTACTGGCAGCGGCTGTCGGTTCTCCTATCTTTTTCGGCAAGCGGCTATGGAGTGAGACACGCATCGCCCTTTTTCAGCAGTCGGTTGATACGAGAACGGTGGGCGACCACCTCCGGGAGAGCAGTCCCCGGGTGACCTTTGGAAATGAATGGGTCAATGACAGCATCCTTGAGATTTTCCAGGAAGATACGGCGCGCTACCGCGTGATGCTGAGTTCGGAGGTTACGGAAGATGTTGAAAAACTCCTTGATGAAGGCATCCCGCCCAGCCTCAATGCTCTTCAGGTGCATAACGGAACGGTGTACCGCTGGAACCGTCCCTGCTACGGGGTATCCAACGGCAAGGCGCATCTGCGGATAGAGAATCGCGTGTTTCCTTCCGGACCGACCGTGACCGATGAGATGGCGAACTCTGCGTTCTGGCTCGGTCTTTTGAATAAAATGGAAGACTATCACGAGGATATCAGGGAAGTGATGGATTTTGATGACGCACGGATGAATTTTATTGCAGCTTCCAAAATGGGCCTCGATACCAAGTTTCGCTGGATCAACGACCGCCGCATCAACGCAGTTGACTTGATTACAGAAGAGCTTTTGCCCATTGCCCGTGAAGGCCTCGAGAAGGTAAATATTCGCAAAGGCGACATCGACAGTTATCTGGGAATAATTGAGGAGCGTGTATCTTCAGGACAAACCGGTGCGACCTGGATCATTAACAACTATGCCTCCCTGATGAAAGAGAACAGCTCAAAAGAGCAAACGCTGGCTGCGATTACCACGGCCATGATAAAAAATCAGAAAAAAGGGGAGCCCGTACATAAATGGGGTATTGCGCGTATGGAAGATCTGGAGCACTGGCAGCCGTCTAGCCTCATTGTGGAAGAATTCATGACTACCGACCTGTTTACGGTACAGAAAGATGATATCGTTGAATTTGTTTCGGATCTTATCGACTGGCGCCGTATTCGTTATGTGCCCGTAGAAGACGAGAAGAATCACCTGGTGGGTTTGGTAACTATGAGGATGATTTTCAAAGAATACAGCAAATTCGTCAATCAAGATGAGGATGTCCCGCAAACAGTAGATGAAATCATGATCCGGAATCCCATAACCGTGCATCCCGAGGCCTCCATCATGGAAGCCATGGATATTATGGACAGCCAGAAAATAGGATGCCTGCCTGTCGTAAAGAATAATCGCCTGGTTGGAATTATTACTGAGCAAAATTACATGACAATAGCAGGAAGGTTATTGCGCCTTTTGCATTTGAACAACGAAAAAGAGGATCAGTCCAATTCAGCAAACTAAAGAAAACGCTACCTTAGTAGATTTGAAACGTATTATCGGTTCCATAGAAGGTGCTGAAGAAGGCCCGACTATTGTGGCACTCGCAGGAATGCACGGTAATGAACCGTCAGGCGTTGATGCCCTGGAGAATGTCTTTGGCATTCTTTCGGCCTCACAGGTTCCTTTCAATGGCCGCTTTATAGGCATTCGATCAAATATAGATGCCTTGGGTTCCAATGTGAGATACATAGATGAAGATATGAACAGGATATGGTTTCCCGGCATTATAAATCAAATACGAAATTCTACGGAAGAGGAACTGGATTCAAGCGAGCGCATTGAAATGAAGGAGGTTATGAACCTCATTGATGATTTCATCGGCGACAAAAGCGGTGATTCTGTAGTCATTGCAGACCTGCACTCCTTTTCAGCAGAGGGCTGTATGTTTGCTATCACCGCTAACAAGGAAGAACACGTCAACCTGCTGTCAAGCCTGCATGTGCCCCTGATTTTTGGAATTGAGAACACCCTTCGCGGTACAGCGCTGCGCTATTACCAGGACCAGGGATATCTTACTTTTGCCCTGGAAGGCGGCCAGCATGAAAACGACTTGACCATCTACAACGTAACTGCGGCAATGATGATGCTGCTGAAAGAGTGCGGCGCCATTGAAGAGGATTCTATTGATAAGCTGAAAGAGTTTGATCAGCATCTTCAAGAACATACACAATATATCCCGCCTAAGGTTGAACTGATATACCAGCACATCATTGAGGATGGGGATAATTTTTCCATGAAGCCAGGGTTTAAGAACTTCCAGTACATTAAAAAGGGAGAATGGCTGGCCAATGACCGGAAGGGAAAAATCAAGGCCCAGTGCGATGGCTTCATCGTTATGCCGCTGTACCAGGACCAGGGGAATGACGGTTTTTTTATAGTGGAGGAAAAGGCATAGTCTTTAAAATTTATTATCTTGCGTCAACCGCTAAAGCAGGACCTGATATGGGTTTTAAAGCCATCTTTTCGAAATTTTCATTAACAGGGCCATCTCTAATTTTGCTAAAATACGCCATTTGCCATGAATGATTATGAATTTATTGACGGCACGCGCCTGTCATCGGTCATTGAGGCTTTGATATTTGCCAGTCCGGAACCCATTACCGCAAAAAAACTGTGCGATCTGATTGCGCAAGGTGATGAGCAGCTGGAACTGGAGGCGGATGCCATTGAGCCTTTTGTGGACAAACTGAATCAGCGTTACGACGAAAACGGACTGGCTTTTAATATTGAACATATTGCGGGCGGTTATACCTTTTCCACCAAGAAACGGTACGAATCCTGGCTGAGCATATTTCAGCATGAGGACGCCTATCGCAAGCTTTCACAGTCAGCTATTGAGTCGCTGGCAATAGTGGCTTACAAGCAGCCCATTACCAAGCCTGAAGTGGACGAAATTCGCGGCGTTGACTCCGGGTATATTTTGCGCCAGCTGCTTGAAAAAGTACTGATCGAAGTATCCGGGCGGCTTGATGCACCGGGGAAGCCGCTGCTGTATCGAACAACTAAACATTTCCTCAAACACTTTGGCATCAACTCAATTGATGAGCTACCCAAGCCGCGTGAAATTGAAGAAATTCTTAAGGATGATGACATGGCAGATCACCGCCAGTTTCTCATGGACCGGCAAATGGAACTGACGGAGATGCGTGAGGATGCTGAAGAACCGATTGATGAAGACAATATTTCACTGCTGGAAGCGGTTGAAAAAATTAAAGATCAAGATGAAGATAACCATCAGCCTGGCGAGGATGCCGAAAGTGAAAACGAAGGCGATGGTGAAGTAAAAGCCGGGGAAGAAGCTGAGGTCGAAATGCAAAATAACCGCAACGGATCGGAAGGTTCAGAGGATACCGATAAAGGCTAAGTGAACAGGTTTTTGCAGGCTTAT
>DATFJD010000436.1:0-7829 GCA_035269475.1 Halalkalibaculum sp. | reverse complement strand
TTGCAGAAACGCGGGGAACGAATGCAAAAATAAGGATCTGTGCGGAATACCTGGTGAAAATCGAATCAGATAATGATTTAAATCTTTCCTCACAATTTCTTGGCGAGGGCGCCTTTTCTTCCCTGTCGGGGAAACGCGCATCCGTAGGCAGCAGAACCTATTCCACGGCAGCCGCTCATTTCTGTGAAATTGACTACGACAAGGTCTTCAAGCCCTGCCGTACAACACTGGGCAGTTCATCGGAGGCTATCGAAAAACTCATGCAGAATATTGAAGCTGCCCGGAACAAGCGTAACCCCGCCCGGCTTACGCTGGATGAGGTCAAAAACATCTATGAGCAACTCTACTCTGTCTCTTCCCGCGCTGATAAACAGGATATTTTGCAGAAAGCCTATACCGAGATGACACCGGTGGAGATAAAATATTTCATACGAATCATGAGTCAGGGCTCCCTGCGAATCGGATTCGAAACAAAAAGCCTTGTTTCAGCCCTTGCCAAAGCTTTTGAAAAAAATGTAGAAGAGGTACGCTATGCGCATATGATTACCGGCAGCATCGGGCGTACCGCAGTTTTATGCAAAAACGGAAGCCTTGATGAAGCTACCTTTAAATTATTCCACCCTTTGTCTTTCATGCTGGCCTCACCGATTGAAAGCCGCTCCGTAGAAGATCTTGAGCAGTATGTCGCGGAAGAGAAATTTGATGGCATGCGCTGCCAGGCCCATATCAGCAGTGATAAGGTTGAGCTCTACTCTCGGGATTTGAATGACATTACCCATTCATTTCCCGAAATTGTACAGTTTTTCTTAAGCAGGGATTTGCCAAACCTGGTTTTAGACGGGGAAGTCTGCGTCTATAAAGATGAGGAAATACTACCCTTTCAGCTGCTACAAAAGCGAATGGGACGAAAGAAGCCTTCCAAAGATGTAATGGAAAAGTATCCGGTCCTATTTATAGCTTATGATCTGCTCTATCACCGGGACCGGCCCATCTTTGAGAAAACGCTTAGCCGTCGGCGCAATTTGCTGAAAGATTTGGCTGAGAGTTTCAGCGTTCCGGTTAGCAATCAGTTCGAAGTATCAGACAGTGACCATGTCGAAGCACTGTTTGAAAGGGCACTGGCCCATGGTAATGAAGGGCTAATGCTTAAAAAGAAAGACAGCACTTATGAATATGGCCAGCGAAGGAAATCATGGTTAAAAGTCAAGAAACCCGGAGGCACCCTCGATACGGTGATGATGTACGCACATGCCGGTTCCGGGAAAAGAGGGGGCTACTACTCCGATTTCACGCTGGGCATCCGTGTTGCCGAGGATGAGCGCTATGAAGAAGAGTTCATCCCTATCGGCAAAGCTTATGGCGGTTACACCGACGAGGAGATGAAAGAAATCAACAGGCGCATTAAAGATTTGACCGTAGAAAGGTACGGCCCGACCCTGGGCCTGCTGCCGGAAATTGTAGTAGAGCTGGAGTTTGATGACATCCAGGTAAATAAACGCACCAAAGCCAACTATACGCTCAGGCTCCCCCGTTTTAAAGCCATACGCTGGGATTTAAATCCAAAAGATGCCGATACCCTGAAAGACGTCGAACGCATGTATGAAGAGAAGATCAATCGTGAACGGCTGAAGCAGGACCAGAATCCCTCATTTCACTTTGGCAGTTAAAAAGGTACGCTGGCCTTGATTTGATAGTAGAGGTCATAACGCTCACTGGAAAATAGATCGGTAGCCGGCTGGGCAATACCCAGAGAATGCACGAAGTCTATGGGGCCGATTCCAACTTTATTTTTAAGTTCAACGCCTGCCCCCAATCTTTTTTCAGTATCTTTTACCGATGGTATCTTAACGTCCCACACTATACCTCCGTCAGCAAAAACCGCTGCACTGGTTTGCCCCAGCCGCAGTACCCCACCCAGTATGGACGTTTGCAGAGAGGGGGTAAAAGGCATACGATATTCAATGCTCCCGAATGCCACCTGCCTGCCTGATACAAACGACCGGTATCCACGCACCCTTTCGGCTTTGGAATAAGGAAATATGACATTGCGGTCATCAAATGGCCAGCTGATATTGCTGTATCTCGTGAAACCGATAAAATCCTGTGGGAGTGGGTTCCCGAACTGAACCTGAAAACGACCGTAAAGATAAAAACGCTGCAATCCGAGAGCCGGAAGTATTTTATATGCGCTGAAATCCGGAGTCAAAAATGAGGTTTCTGAACCGAGTATCTTTTCAGAACCCGTGACAGAAAATCTCACCCCATAACCGTCCAGGGGATGAAGCACATTGTTGTCATAGGGAAGCTGCTTTTTGGTAATCCAGGCTAACTGAAGATCTGTCTGACGGGCCCTTTCCGAATCAGGAACTAAATCATTTCCGGGAAATTCTATGCTATCCAGAGGTCGGATGAGTACATGCCTCAGGCGAATGCCAAACCGGTCATTTCGGTAGGGCTTGTCAAACCAGTCGACAGGCCAGGCTATTGTAACTTCACCCCCTGTCAGCTCTTCAAACAGGTAATCATTTCCGTAAAATTGTCCCGTGCCCGGTATTTTATACGCTGAGAAAATAAGGGATGGATACAGCTGATTATTGATATAGGTCAATACCCCGTAAGAATCTCTCTTAAAGTTATTAAAAGAGATGTTTCCGCCGCCAATTAAGGTATGTTTGCCCAAAGGTTCGGTCCATGCAGTGGTACCGAATAACCCGTAACTGTCACTTAGTCCGTAATATGGCAGTGCAAATGATAAGACATGACTCAGGTTGGGCAATGATCTATAATCGTAACGCCTGTTTACCAGTGAAGAATCAGGCTCAATAACAGACGGTATACGGCTTGGGGGAGCCTCCTGACGCCATGTACCGTATTCCTGAGGCATCATCAGATAATGAATGCCATAAGAGTATTCTTCTTTCACTTTATAAAGTCGCTCCCGGTCTTTGTCTTCGGTAGCTTTTAGAATGATGCGGCCAAATGGATCCTCTCCGGATGCACCCAGCCACTGGTAGGCTTCAGCACCGGCGAACTGATGGGTAAAACGCCGGGAAGACCCTGAATTCAGATCATAAATAAAAACATTTGGCACCTCATCCCTTAGCGAAGTAAAGGCGATATATCGGCCCGTTGGACTTATTACCGGCATTCGGTTGTCAACGCTGTTTTCGTCAATATCCAGAATTTGCTCCTCTTGTGTTTCCGGATTCATTAATACCAGGTTCCGGTTACCCAAGGCATCAAAGCGATGAAATATGAGCCTATTCCTTTGGCGATTCCAGGCAAGATGAATAAGCTGGGTATCGCCCGAGTAGGAAGTAAGCCTGCGTTCCTCACCGCCTGCTACCTTCCTAAGATAGATATTAGCGGTCTTACCCTCGCCGGCGATATAGGCTATAGAATCACCGCTTGGGCTGAATGCAGGAAAGCGGGCACGGCGATTTCGGGTTATCTGCCGTTCTTTACGCTGCTCTAAGTCATATATAAAGAGATCGTTTATAAGCGAACCATACTTTTCACGGGTTCTTTTGGCGTAAACCAGTCGGTCACCCCCCGGGCTCCAGTCCAGCCCCTGCCTGATAGAACCTTCTGAAAGTATTTCGGTTTTGCGGGTTGAGTCATTTTTAGTGAGATATAACCTTCGAACCGGTCTTTTAAGAGAAGTGAGTGATACTGTTGCAAAATGACTCTGATCCGGGCTGAATTTGACATCATAAAGAAACTGGCCCGGAAACGATAGCTCTTCCCCTCCCAGTGAATCAATTCGACCCATGCCGGATGCCAGGGTATTGTAATATATATTCACATGTTTACGCCATTCATCATTGAAAGCATTATAGCTTGCACCCGTAACTTCCTTAAAGGCTGACTCAAAATCATGATAGCTAAAGCCAAACATTCGATCTCTGTATCGCAATAGTTCTACCAGGCTTGAATCGCCGTAAGTCTCCGTAAAATATCGCAGCTGGGAATTGCCGACAGCATACTGTAGCCTGCGATTTACCGGTGAACCGTTTTCCAGGTAGTTCAATTTATCATCAAAAACAGCCAGGCGTAACCACCGGTCCCCGCGCTGGGCGTCCCAGTCTTCGGTCTGGTACTGGGCGAGCCCTTCAGTCCAGAATCTTGGCAGGGGGTTGCCAAACAGGAACTTAAGGAATCCTGAATTTCCTTCTACTGCCTCAAAATGAAAAATATGAGCAAGTTCATGGGCGATTACTTTCCTCAGCCATTTTTCCCGGCCGGTAAAACTATCAGCATAGTCGTTAACATTTACCCAAATATCCGTATAGGCCTTCCCTATTGGTACGGCAAACCCGTTGGCAATCTCGTCTTCATCCGAGAGGTAAATCCGGATTTTACGGTTAAATGTAACCTCAAGATTCTCAGAAAGGGCTTTGTAGGTCTCTTCCGCAATCGCTGCGGCTTCATTTTCAATACCCTGCAAATGCCGGGGATACATTATTTTGAAATGCCGGGTTTCAGCTGCCCTCCACTTCAGCTCCGGATGATTCCTGCCGTTTAAAGAATTGAACCCCTGGGCCTGAAGAAGAACCGGTAATGCTAAAAATAAAGCAGCATAAAATATTTTTCTCATCTCTTTATTTAAAAGATTAGTTTAGGAATGTTCCTAAACGTGATTCCATTTCTAACTTAAGAATTCTTCCGAAGCAATGCCTTCGGTTAACATTCACAAGCCAACATTTAAATGAGCAACTGGACTCTTTCATCAATTCCGCCCCACGACTGGTTCGTCTGTCTGGATATTAAGGAGTATTTCGACCACGAACATGATCCTGAAAAAGTTTTTGAAGAGGGGTTTACCCGTCCTATTCCGGTAGGCGAACGCGATGTAATAATCACATCCTACTTTAACGGTGACACGGAGAATCCCGAGTTCCATATGGAAAGCACGGAGTCGCTGGATAAAAATGAAATTAAAGAGGCAAATAAGAGCCTTTCCAGAATTTTCGGTACCAATATTGATTTGCGTCCCTTTTACGAGAAAGCACAGGATGACCCTGTCTTAGGTCCTATGTTGACCGATCTTTATGGTCTGAAGCGAATGGCCCGGGCAAACTTATTCGAAGATACCATCAACCGGATTATTGAAATGAGGCTATCGCATAAACCAACAGCTAAGAAAATGGTGTACAAGGTGAGAGAAAATTATGGCTCCCTGGTTACCGCCAAAGGCAAAAGCCTGCCAGCCTGGCCCCGGCCTCACCAGCTCATTAAAGCCGATCCGATGAGCATTCGCAAGCTCGGACCTACCAAGAGAAAAGGTGAGTTCATCATCGGTTTTGCTGAAGATATTTTATCAGGTGAAAGAGATCTCCACCATCTGGAAACCTGCCAGCCACAGGTATTTTATGATACCATGCGTAAAGTAAGAGGGGTCGGCCCGACTTCTGCGCAGCAGCTGATGCTTTTCAGAGAACGTACCGATGCGGTTTTCCCGAGCAATAAATCCAAAGGGGAGGAAAAGGGACTGCGCAAATGGATTGTTAAGAGTTACGGTGAAGATCCCGATACCATCAGTGAAGAAGATTTCCAGCAATTAATCTCAAACTGGCAGGGTTTCGAAGCGGCTGCTATCGAATTCATGTTTGTGAATTGGGTACTAAGCGAGAAAGAAAAGAAGCGCAAAAAGAAAAATGACTGATTCGTCTAGTCAAAATAGTTAAGGTGTAATACAAATATCGGCCATGTGTTTAACCCAAATTAAATTTCAATTTTCAACTTGTCCCGATTATTGATTACTTAGCGGAAGCTTAACTACAATCAATTAGTCGGGATATGAAAAAGAATAACTCTAAAGGAATTGCTCTGGCGACGCTTTTCTTATTTATGGTTGCCAGCACTACTACTTTACAAGCACAACAAATTTCCGTTATACCGGAGCCGGTTAGTGTTACAGCAGAGCAGGGCCATTTTAACCTATCCTCAAAAACTCCCATTCTTATATCTGAGGACACCCCCCAGCTAAGACATATCGCAAGATACCTATCCGATAAACTCTACACAGCCACCTGGATGCGGGGAGAAATAAAAACGAAACAGGTTTCTTCGGATACTAGCATCGTATTAGACATTTCCACTGAAGGCACTCCCGATCATGAAGAGGGCTACTTGCTTACTGTCACTCCCGCACAGGTTAAAATTAAAGCGCGAACTTCCCATGGCCTTTTTTATGGAGTCCAAACACTACTCCAATTACTGCCTCCGGCTATTGCTTTTGAGGATCCGACACTTGTTCCGGCTGATGTTGAATGGGTAATTCCGGCCGTCCGGATAGAAGACTATCCCCGGTATGAGTACCGGGGAATGCACCTGGATGTAGCGAGGCATTTTTTCACGGTTGATTTCATCAAAAAGTACCTGGACCTGATGGCCATGCAAAAGATGAACCGTTTTCACTGGCACCTGACGGAAGACCAGGGGTGGCGAATTGAAATCAAACAATATCCGAAATTGACCGAGGTCGGAGCCTGGCGCGATTCCACCCTTATCGGACATAGCGGCTCCGGGAAGTATGACAATATCAGGTATGGAGGATTTTATACCCATGCAGAAGTAAAAGAAATTGTTCAATATGCCAATGACCGATATATCACCGTCATTCCGGAAATTGAAATGCCCGGGCACTCCTCTGCTGCATTGGAAGCCTACCCGAGCCTGGGCTGTGAACCCGAAAAAGACTATAAAGTTCAATCTGACTGGGGCGTTTTCGAAGACATTTACTGTCCGAGTGAAGAGACCTTTACCTTTCTTGAAAATGTACTCACTGAAGTAATGGACCTTTTCCCAAGCGAGTATATACATATTGGTGGTGATGAAGCTCCTAAAACGGCATGGGAGAACAGTGAACTTGCGCAACAGGTTATTAAGCGGGAGGGTTTAGAAGATGAGCACGAGCTGCAGAGTTATTTTATTACCCGCATTGAAAAATTTCTGAATAGCAAGGGACGTCAGATAATCGGGTGGGATGAAATACTGGAAGGCGGATTGGCTCCCAATGCAACCGTGATGTCATGGAGGGGAATAGAAGGCGGAATTGAGGCTGCGCAACAAGGCCACAATGTGGTCATGACACCGACATCACACGTATATCTCGACTATTACCAGGCAAATCCGGAGACTGAACCTTTAGCTATCGGTGGATATACTACCCTCGGAAAAACCTATAGCTACGAACCCACCCCCGATACATTAACCCAAGAAGAATCCAAATACATCCTCGGGGCCCAGGGCAACGTCTGGACCGAATACATGCACACCGGCGAAAAAGTAGAATATATGGCCTATCCCCGGGCAGTAGCCCTTGCCGAAGTTGTCTGGTCACCTAAAGAGAAACGCAATTGGTTCAGGTTCTGGGGCCGGTTGCAGACCCACTTTCAAAGACTGGAAAACATGGGAGTGAATGCGGCTGAACACTATCGCGGGAAAATGCCAAAGATTAACAATTAGCACTGTTCTCACAAATTATTAACCCCAGATAAAAACAGATGTAGCGTGGGCAGCCTGCCCGCGCAGCACATATTATTTATAATCTCCATACTTAAATTTCAGGCAGACCTTTATTAGTGACCCCCCGCATCACATCTGCAAACTGATCGAGTTCCCGCAAGGTAGTATAGACATTCGGTGTAACCCGGATGCCCTCAAACTCCTCATGCTTTATCGGAGTTACCAATATCCTATAGTTTCTCCACAGGTAACTCGATAACTTTCCGGAATCTATACCCTCAATCTCAACATTGGCAATGCCGCAGGCATATTTCGGATCTCTGCTGGTATGAAGCCGTACCCGGTCGTTTTCAATAATC